>NZ_JBHUKY010000013.1:55878-147229 GCF_042684125.1 Paenibacillus rhizoplanae
TTGGTCGTTCTACCAGTTGCAAATGTTCATCGCATATAAGGCGGCACTCGCTGGAATCCAAGTGGTTGAAGTGAATCCGGCATACACCTCGCAAGCCTGTCCCTCTTGTGGAGAGCGGAACAAAGCAAAGGATCGAACGTATCATTGCAACTGCGGTTATACAGCACATCGGGATCGGGTCGGTGCCATCAACATCATGCGTCAACCTGTGGCAGATGGTAACAGTCTGCCAGCCTAGGTAGCTATAAGCTCTGATCTAGGATGGGCGAATGAACTCGCCCTTAACTTAGCAGTAGGGCAAAGCGGAAACGGTTGCGCCCGCTAACTAGCTAAGAATCCCACCCTTGTAAGGGTGTGGAGGTTCAAGAGGTATACACTGAGGATAACGTATATGTGGAGCTGGACAAGCGGGTACAACTGGAAAAGCTGGCTGCTCATAAGGATACTGAGGTTCCCGAGGAACTGGCCTGGCTGCTCCAGGCGATGGTAGACCAGCAGTTCCAGCAGGCAGCGGTAACCTATGTGGAGAAGATGGAGGACGTCTGGAGCAAGGAAGAGAATCTGATCTATAAGACACTGGTTTTCTCGCTGAACCGTGAGCTGCTGAAGGAAGCCTCTGTGCGGTTCGCCGCCATCCCCGGACTGATTATTACCGCATCGCATGTCAACAATATCGAGATCAACCATGAGGAAGCAAATAAGGGCGCCGGTGTAAGCATGCTCGCTGCCCATTACGGGATTCCTGCAGAGCAAGTGGCGGTGATGGGCGACAGCTACAATGATCTGCCTATGTTCGAGATGGCGGGGTACAAGATTGCCATGGAGAATGCCGCACCCGTGCTGAAGCAGACCGCCGACTTCATTACATTAAGCCATACGGAGAATGGTGTAGCGGCGGGACTGCGGCATCTTCTGGATAAGGAACAAGCGTAGCGACAGCAAAACAGCCTTCGCATGAAGGCTGTTCCTGTTAGCGGCGGTCGGTTCCTGAGCGCCGAAAGCATAATAATGAGATGGCGCCCAGGTTGACTGCCAGATATAGAATGAGCGTCAGCCGTTCGGCATTGGTTAATTCCATAAGCACCGGAATAAACATGATATCCCTCCATACCTCACTTCTATTTGTACATCTGTTATAATCAGCTAGTCCTATGTCCAATATATTAGCCTTATCTGTCAAAAATTGGACCTTATGATAAATGGCGTTATTTTCTGCTGGGAGGAATTACTCTATGAACCTATACCCCGGGATTGCCCGGCTATATGAGAACCGGCTGCTGCGCACCGAGTTGGAATGCGAGCAGTTCGATCAGGCACTGGAGGGTCTGGCCGGTGATACGGAGGATGCCGTCATTCACCAAATCTTCAAAGTATTCGATGATGATACGGAGCAGGAAGAGGTGATGTTCAGCCTTGTTCATTTTGTGGAGAGTGTCCAGATGGAGATGTATCTGACCCAACTGCTGGAATCGCTGCCGGAGATGCTGGAGCATGCCCGCAACTGGGCGATTGTGCTGAATCAAAGAATTCTCCAGGACGACACTTTCCGCAGGGATTACGCTGAGATCGCTGTGCGCATGCCGCCACGAATCCGGAAGTGCCTGGCCTTCCTGCTGGAGGAGATCAAGGAGGATCAGCCGCGGCTGTACGAGCGCAAGGTGAATTCCCTTCTGGCCAAGCTGAATACATCCGCAAGATAGCCCCGTGCAGAAAAGAGTGCAGAATGGTATAGTGTATACTGGCCAAAACCGCATGACTAATTACGCATTCAGAAACAAACGAAGGTGAACTTAATGAACAAGCTCTTATTTCATAATATCCCGCTGGGAGCCAGCGGTGAGAATATACCACAGGCGAAGGTAGCCTCAGCCCGCACGAGCCGGGAGACGGTACAGCCGGGGGACAGCGATGCGGCTTATTTCAGGCGGCTGGAGGCCGGAGGCATTCTGCTCAATCCGCCGCAGGTCTCGGCGGTACGCCATCATCTCGGGCCGCTGCTGACACTGGCTGGAGCCGGCTCCGGCAAAACCTCGGTGCTGATCTGCAGAACCGGGTATTTACTGTCTGTGCGCGGCGTCGCTCCAGGACGCCTGCTGCTGCTGACCTTCTCCAGCAAGGCAGCAGCAGAGATGCGTGAGCGGATTGCCCTGCTGCCCGGGGTGAACGAGGGGGATGCTGCGCGCCTGCAGGCGCGTACGTTCCACTCGTTCTTTCTTTATTTCCTGCGGCGGCAGGGGATGCGGCAGGATATTTTCAGCGAGACCCGCCGCCAGCATATTCTGCTGAAGCAGATTATGCGTGAGCTGGGACTGCCGAAGGATGCCTATCCGCCGGAGAATCTGCTCAGTCTGCTCTCGGCCTGCAAGATGAACATGGGATTGCCCGGGCAGCTGCCGGAAACTACAGAAGCAGAGAAGGAGATGAAGGCTATCCTGGCTGTGTATGAGCAGTGGAAGATCGATCATTTCAAAATCGATTTCGACGATGTGCTGCTGCTCGCCTTCCAGATGCTCCGGGAACAGCCGGCGCTGCTGCGGGAGCTTCAGCAGCAGTATCAGTATGTCATGGTCGATGAGTTCCAGGATACGAATGCGCTGCAATATGAGCTGGTGAAGATGGTTGCTGCTCCGCAGGATAATCTGATGGTGGTCGGCGACGATGACCAGACGATCTATTCCTTCAACGGAGCCCGCAGCGAGTTCATCCTGGAGTTCGAGAAGCTGTATCCGCAGGCCAAGGTGATTACGCTGGATATCAACTACCGGTCCGGCCCGGCGATCATCGGGCTGGGTAACGGTATCATCCGCCATAATTCACGGCGCCGCGCCAAGACGCTACAGGCCGCCCGCAGCAGCGGTCTGCCGCCCCGTTATCTGCGTCCGCAGACGGCAGATGACGAGGCTGCGCAGATTGTGGAGCATATTGAGCGTGAGACTCAGAGCGGGACCCGGGAATTCCGTGATTTCGCTCTGTTATACCGCGCGACAAGCAGCAAC
The DNA here is from genome assembly GCF_042684125.1 of Paenibacillus rhizoplanae. Lineage (NCBI taxonomy): Bacteria > Bacillati > Bacillota > Bacilli > Caryophanales > Paenibacillaceae > Paenibacillus > Paenibacillus rhizoplanae. Next base: position 58,875 of record NZ_JBHUKY010000013.1, read on the forward strand.
CGGGCTGTCCTGGAGCTGCTGCTGCTGCGCGATATTCCTTATATAGATTATGGGGAAGGCCAGCTGCTGTATGAGCATTGGCTGATCTCTCCGGTGCTGGATCACCTGCGACTGTCGGTGAACCGCCGGGACTTCGCCGCCATGGAGAATATTCTGCCGACACTCTACATGAGCCGGGACAAGGGAATGGAGCATATCCGGCGCATGGAGGCGGTGCAGGCGAAGCAGGGCCCGTTGATTCATCTGCTGTCCATGCCAGGGATGGAGGATTTCAAGGGCGTCAAGCTACGCGAGCGGCTGGACCTGATCCGCGGCCTGCGGGAGCTGACACCGCTACAAGCGATCCGCCAGATCCGCACGGTATTCTACGATTATTTCATCGAAGGCAGCGAGCGCCATCAGGCTACGCTGCACCGGGAGACGCTGAAGGAAATGCTCGATGAGCTGGAGGCCTCGGCAGAGCGCTTCGCTACGATTCCGCTGTTCCTCGAATTCATCGACAACGTAACAGAGCGCAATGAGCAGAACCGGCAGCCGGGGCTGAAGGAGCAAGGCAACCGGGTGGCGCTGATGACCATTCACAAATCCAAGGGACTGGAGTTCCCCATAGTCTTCCTGATCGGAGCCTCCGAAGGGATTCTGCCGCATAGCTCCGCTCTGGAGGAGGACCGCGCGAAGGACCGCAAGCCGGCGAAGGCCTCGGTCAAGGTGATCAGCGCGGCCGCCGCAAGAGCCGCAGCCGAAGCGGGCATTGCCGCATTAGAAGAGGAGCGCCGGCTCGCCTATGTGGCCGTTACCCGGGCCAAGGAAGAGCTGTTCATCAGCTCGCCCGCCAGGCATCGTGGTAAAAAGGCGGAGGTCTCGCGCTTCATGCTCGCGGCCTTCCGCTCGGCAGCGCGCCCGCAGGCACCAGCTCCGGCCGCCGGAGGGAGCAGCCCGGGCAGAACGTCTATCACCCGCAGCAGCACCCCGGGTTCAGCCGCAGCGAGAACACATACTGTCCCGGTCTGGACATGCACCGGCAAAGCCTGCCCGGGCTGGACCCGGATGAAGGCAGGCGGGGCTGAGGATCATCTGGCCTCGAAGCCCTGCCCGCTATGCAAATCCCCGATGGAGAAGAGTACCCGGGAAGTGCCTGTATAACTGGCTTCCGCTGCTACAGCGGAACCTCCAGTCTAACAAACAACACAAATAACCCCTTTCAGCACAGAACAGCGGGGAAACTCATGCACCCATGAGTTTCCCCGCTAATTCTAATGAAAGGGGTTAATTTCGTCATTCTTGTATTTAAGCCGGAGTAACTACTACCGGTTCTTCAACTTCTTCATGTACAGTCTTGATCTGAATCATGACAGTATTTGGATCGGTCAGCACTTCAATGCCATCCTGGAAAATCAGATCCGACACCAGCAATTGGTCGCCGATGGCAAGGCTGCTGATATCCACTTCCATGGAAGTAGGCAAATTGCCTGGCATACAGCGGACTTCAACTTCATAGATTTCCACCTGCAGTACGCCGCCTTCTTTGACGCCAGCAGCTTCGCCTGCAAAATGAATGGTAACCTTGCTGTCCATATTGATGCTCATATTCACATGCTGGAAATCAACATGCAGCACTTTACCGGACATCGACTGCTTCTGAAGGTTCTGAACCACTACCGGAATAGTCGTCCCATCCGACAGCTTCGCCTGCAGAATCGCCCGTGGATTCGTTCTCAGCATCTCCAGCAGTTCCTTCTCGTTCACTTCAAGACTAAGAGTATCTCTACCAATGCCGTACAGTACAGCCGGGATGCGGCCCTGCTTTCTTGCCACATTCAGGTTGGACTTTGTTTCCGATGTACGATTGCTTAGTTGAATAAATGTACTCATTGCTTGGTTCCCGCTCTCTTCGACCATAAATTCTTGTCATCTCAAGTGTAACATGACCATAGAATCTAGTCAAACCAAGTAGGATCAGACTTCATATTCGACAAAAGGATCAGGGATCTCGATTCTGTAGGCTTCCGCATCACTGACGCCTACAGACAATACCGCCCGGCCTTCCGCTCCGCGTACCAGTCCGCCGCTAAAAATCACATCCTGCAGATCGGGCCGTTTGCCCGGACCGATAGGGAAATCGCTTCTGGCCGCGATGATTTTAACCGGGGTAGTCTCCAAAGTGTCCGGATTAAGTGAGAAGACCATGGAGTAGTAATGCTTCTTCTCCATACGGTCGAAGCAGGCGATATGCCCCAGCACACCTATATGGCCATTGCGCAGCAGATGGGCTTCATTGGCTCCGCCCCACTCTTCCGGTACGAACTGATGCTGCAGGACCTCCGCCTCCAGGAAGGTCTGTTCATGCAGTTCCTCCAGTGAATCAATAATGGTGAAGCCAATCTGTCCTCTGCCGCCCCGCTCTCCCTGCGGCCTGGTCAGTACGCCGATTCTGCCATCCTGAAGCTCAATCAGCCGGATATCCTTCATCAGCTCCGGACCGGAGGCGAAATGGTGCAGCGAATCGATCCGGTATCCCCGGTAGAACTGGGTAACCCATGAGACTATTTTGGGCGGATTATCCCCAGCCGTAATCACTTCAACTCCGCCGACAATCAGCTCGCCCTTAATCCGGGTTACACAGGGGTCCTGCAGATTATAGGTGTGGGTATGCGCTCTGGGAACCCATACACCATCCTCGCCGGATGTAAAAAAGAAGACTTGAGAGAACTCACTATCCCGTTCCTCAACTCTTCCCAAGATCACTTCCTCCCCGTCATGCAGGAACGGAGCCGTTATATTGTAGACATCACGCCCGCCCACACCGGAGAAGACCAGCTTCTCCACGTGCACGGTACGGAGATTGGCATAAAAGGTATCCAGCAGTTCATTACAGGTTGCTGTCTTCGCCGGGCTCCTTGTCATTGCCTTCCTCCTCATATTCATTCGTCTTATCTATGGCCCAATCGTTCTCATCGGGTTCCATCCGGATCAATTCTCCGGGCTGAATATTGAAATACGTACACAGCTTCAGCAGCAGATCCCGGGGATACTGTACCATCTCGTCTTTGTACATCCGCCGGACGGAATCGAAATGGTAATTAATGTCCTTCGCTAGCTTGCGGATTGATAATTTCGGGTCATGCTTCTCCATAACCTCACTCAACTTACTGCGTATGACTGGCATCCATACACCTCCTACATCACTATATCCGGTGATTTCAAGAGAGTCAATAAATTGACAAGATTAAATGGTCATGTTATAGTTTGGGCAGGAAATAATTTGCAGAAACCAAATTTTATACCACTCATCCCCGGAAAATAAAGCCCTCTTTATTTTCTTTTTTTGTCCCCAAAAGTTCGATAATCAATAGGGAGGCTTTCTATTATGAACCACAGCAACCGCAATAAAAACATTGTTTTCCTGTCCACCAGCCTGCCTAGAGAATGCGGAATTGCTACCTTCACCCAGGATCTGCTGGATGAATTCACGAAGCTTCAGGGCTTCAACAAACCGCGCATCATCGCCATGAATAACAACGGGAACTACCGTTACACGGATCAGGTCATGCGGGAAATCAACCAACATCAGCTATCTGATTATATAGAATCAGCCAGAGACATCAACCAGTCAGATACCGATCTGCTAGTCATTCAGCATGAATTCGGCATCTACGGCGGAGAGAGCGGCGAATATCTGCTGCAGTTCACGGAGAAGCTTCAGGTTCCTTACGTGGTTATCTTCCATACTGTCTTAACCAAGCCTACCCCCAAGCAGCATGAGATTATCACCCGGCTCGCCAAAGGAAGCGTCAAGGTGGTCACCATGGCCCAGTCCACAGTAGAGGATCTGATCTCTGTCTATCATATTAACGCCGCCAAAATAGCATTCATTCATCACGGCGTTCCTTTTGTCCAGACCTCCACCCGTGCAGAGCTGAAGCTTCAATACAAGTTCGGCGAACGCAAAATCCTCTCGACCTTCGGCTTCCTGAGTCCCGGCAAGGGCATTGAATATGCGATTGAGGCTATGAGCGGCGTAGTGAAGCAGCATCCTGACGCGCTCTATATCATCTGGGGCAAGACGCATCCGGTTGTCAAGCAGGAGATCGGTGAAGTATACCGTCAAAAGCTGACCGATCTGGTGCATGAATTAGACCTGGTCAATAATGTGCTGTTCGTCGACAAGCTGCTGACCCAGGAAGAGGTCATTGAGTCCCTGGTGATGTCGGATATTTATATGACTCCTTATCTGGGCAAGGAACAGGCCGTCAGCGGAACGCTCGCTTATGGAGTCGGCTATGGCAGAGTGATTATCTCCACCCCTTACCGCTATGCCGAAGAAATGCTTGCCGGAGGCAGAGGACTGCTGGCGGAATTCCGCGATTCGGCTTCCCTGGAGGCCTGTATTCTAGAGCTGCTGGACAGTCCGGCCAAAGTCCGGGATATGGAACAGCGTACACAGGCTCTCGGCAGTACAATGATGTGGAGTGAGGTTGCGAAGACCTATGCCGCTATCTTCCAGGACATTATAGGCCTTGCCACACCGGCTGACCGGAGTGTGATCTGATGCAGGCGCCAGCGGTGTTACAGTTCAATACCGGCTATCTGAAGCAAATAACCGATGACACGGGCATTTTCCAGCATACGAAATTCGGTGTTCCCGACCGTGCCAAGGGCTACACGACCGATGACAATGCGCGGGCATTAATCGCAGCCGTGCTGATGTACCGGCAGAATCAGGACACTGCTTCACTTGGTCTGATTCATACGTATCTCTCATTCGTCCATCATGCACAGACGGAGGAAGGTAACTTCCGCAACTTCATGGACTACAGCCGTTCCTTCCTGGAGGAGCGCGGCTCCGAGGATTGTCAGGGGCGCACACTCTGGGCGCTGGGGTTCGTACTCTCCCACTCCTCCATTCTGCCGGATAATCTGCTGAACACCTGCCGGTATCTGATCAACCAGGCACTGCCGCATATCAGTGGCCTGCGCTCTCCCCGCGCCTTGGGCTATGCCGTTATTGGCCTCAGCTATTTGCTTGAGACTCCCGGAGCACTCACCTACTCCTTCCCTTATCCGCATATACCCAGTACAGAAGAGGAACGGGCCTTCCTGCCTGAAGCCTACATTCAAGAACTTATAGAATCGGTCGCGGTCCGGCTGAATGACCAGTACAACCATACCAAGGGCGAGGGCTGGAACTGGTACGAAGACAGCCTGACGTACGGAAATTCGATGCTGCCCTGGGCGCTGCTTAAGGCTGCCACGCTCTCCGGCAATCCTGAGCTTCGTGTAACAGCCATAGAAAGTCTGGACTTCCTGATCTCCATGACCTTCGCACCGGAAGGCTATTACCGGCCCATCGGCAGCCATGGCTGGCTGCTGCGCGGCGGGAAGCCTGCTCTCTATGACGAGCAGCCGATCGAAGCCTGCGAGATGCTGCTCGCCTGCCGGGAGGCTGCCGCAGTGCTGCAGGAGCCGGCTTATCTGAAGCAGGCTGAATTATGCTACGCCTGGTACACGGGACATAATTCCTTGGAGCTCTCCCTGATTGATCCCCAGACCGGGGCTTGCTACGACGGGATTCACAGCTCGGGGCTGAACCTCAATCAGGGATCGGAGAGCATCATCTCCTTCACGATTGCCCATCTGGTGACTCACCATGAATAAATATGCAACGATCCTCGCAGGCGGAGGCGGTACCCGCTTCTGGCCATTGTCCAGACAGGAAATTCCCAAGCAGCTGCTGAACATCAGCGGCAACGATATTATGCTGAACGATACGATCGAACGCTTCAAGGGCATCATCCCGCAGGAGAATACCGTTATTGTGACGAACCGCACACAGGCGGTCCTGCTGGAGAGCATCATGCACAGCAGTGTGCAGAAGAGCAATATTCTGATCGAGCCTGTGGCCCGGAATACTTCAGCAAGCATCCTGTTCGCGGCCTTCTCCATCCAGCAGATGAGTGAAGGGGATTCCTTAATGGTTGTCCTGCCTTCCGATCACTATATTACCGATGAGCCGCAGTTCCGGCTTACGCTGGACGAAGCCTGCACCGTCGCGATGGAGAGTGACGCCATTGTCACGATCGGGATCAAACCGACCTTCCCGTCCACCGGCTACGGCTACATCGCTTATGACAAAGAGCCGATCGCAGTCAAACCGGTTGCCGTATACGATGTAGCTGAATTCGTGGAGAAGCCGGATTTCAAGAAGGCACAGGGGTATCTGGCCTCAGGCAATTATCTCTGGAACAGCGGGATCTTCATCTGGAAAACTTCGGTCATTATCGATAACTTCAAGCGTTATTTGCCGCGGTTGTATAATACGATGCTGCCGATCAGTGAAGCGCTCGGTACAGACCAGGAGCAGGAGACGATTAACCGGATCTATCCGCTGCTGCAGAATATCTCAATTGACTATGGTATACTTGAACGCTCTGATGAGGTAGTGGTGCTGTCCGGCCAGTTCGGCTGGAATGATATCGGCAGCTGGGACGCACTCGGCGCCATCTTCCCGCCTGATGATGAAGGCAACATTATCAAGGCCAATCATGTCGGCATCGACACCCGCAATTCCATTATCTATGGCAACGGGCGGCTGATCACCACCATCGGCGTTGACAGCTTCATCATCGCCGACACAGGGGATGCCATCATGATCTGCCCCAAAGATAAAGCACAGTCGGTCAAAGACATTGTTGATCTGCTCAAAGACAAGGGCATGCTCGAATATGTATAGGTGATGTCACGTAAGTTCTATTTGCATACAAAAGGGAGCGCTGCTGAACAAGCAACGCTCCCTTTGTCGTGTTCTTTTGTGTAACTACGCCCATGCCGTCCTCAGGTCCAGGCCCACAGGAATCCGTCGCGGTCCCAGGCAATCCGGCCGCCATGCAGCTTGCGGAACGCCTTCTTCACTTCTTTGGACAGCGATGCATTGCCATTCTCATTTACGAATACAAATTCCTCACCGAAATTTGCCTTCACATATTCAATCGCAGCGGTCTGGTATAAAGTTCCTGTAAACTTAATCTCCTTCACCATCCACTCCGCCACTTCCTGTGCGGTTACTACCATTGGGGTATTGCTCCTTCCTGTTCATCCTGTTCGCAGATTCCCCCATTATACCATGAATCCCGCCGTTGTTATTCCAGAAGGCTGACCACGTAGGTCAGAAACTGATAGATATTATCCTTCAGCACCGTAGCTGTGGCCAGCAGCTTCTTGCCGGACGGACTCCAGTGGAGAGAATTAGCCAGATGAAAATCATTCAGCACAGGCGTCTGCTCTCCGGTCTCCACCTCCGTAATGAACAGGTCCTGCTGGTCATCCGTCGCACCCGCCGCCGTCACTGCATAAGCCAGCAGCTTGCCGTCCGGCGACCAGCTGGTGCCAAAGATCTGCTGCCCCGAAGCTAACTTAGACTGCTCATTGCCTTCGCTGTCACAGAGCTTCAGAGTCATCTCTCCGCGTCCGTTACGCTCGACAATCGCCAGCCGACTTCCATCCGGAGAAGGAACCGCCCAGATTACATCTTTTCGCAGCACCTTGGTCTGCTTCGTCACTGTGTCATAGGCGCTAAGCTGGCTGTCTTCACCTGTAACATAGAGAATCCGGCTGCCGGTCTGAACCACCTCATGCACATACGGGATGCCCGTCTTCACGATCGTCTCCTGCTTGCCGGTTACATCAGCACTTAGAATATTGCCTTCCATATCGGGATAAATCACATGCGCGTCATCCGCCCATTTCCCTTCCTCCACCCGAAACTCCCCATCACTTACCTTCACCGGGGCGCCCCCGGACAGATCCATAATATAGCCGAATCCTGTGATGTCATGCAGCTCCTTGTAGAAGACATGCGTCTTGTCCGGGGACATCTGCGGCGCGCCGTAATTCAGCTCTCCCGTCTGAAGCGGTGCTTCCTCACCTGTGGACAGGGTATGCAGATAGAGATTCAGCGGATACCGTTCCTGTCCTTCAATAACCTGCGAGGGAAGACTGCGGTTCTCCTTGGTCACTACCATTACATCCTCGCCGGCAAAATCCGTCCCCCGCACACCCTCCACCTTCTGTATGCCCGCAAGCTTCAGCTTCGTGTAGACCGGTTCGCTGATATTGTCGAGGACTGTAATTTTGCGGCCTGCCTTTTCTACAACCTCACGTGTATCTGTGTTCTCAGTACTACAGGCAGTAACCGATAGCAGAACAGCTCCGCAGAGCAGAATGCTCCAGATCTTGCCCCAGGCTCTATGGCGCTCATGATTCATTCAGGCTTCCCTCCAGCTCATCGCTCATGTTGCCTCTTCAGCATACCGGACGCTTATTTCCAAACCGCATCTCAAATATATCCAACTTGTAAACATTATCCCTTCAGGACACCAGCGGAAAAGACAGCTCAAACGCCGCCCCTTCGCCTGAGCTTTCCAGCAAGGCAATGGTGCCGCCCTGCTTCTCCACCAGATTACGGACCAGCGAGAGACCAAGCCCTGTGCCGCCCGAGGCTCTGGAACGGTCACGGTTGACCGTATAGAACGCTTCGAAAATTTTATCCCGCGACGCCTCCGGAATACCGATGCCGGAATCCTGAACAGTAATCCATACCCGCTGCTCCCTGACCTCGCTGTGCAGATAAATACTCCCCTGCGGGACATTATATTTGATCGCATTGTCCAGCAGATTGATGAAGATATGCATGAAGCTCTCCCGGTCGATCCAGATATGCGCAGGCTGGGCGTCAAGCGTGACTGTGAGGCCGTAGCGCTCCGCCTTGCCTTTCATCCGTCCGCAGATATCGCGTAGGGTACTCTCAACCTCCAACAGCTCTGCCTGGGATTCAAAATCATACTTCTCCAGCGCCGTCAATTGCAGCACCTTATCCACCATCTCGTACAGCCGCTCTGTCTCCTTGGCAATACTCAGCTTGGCATCATGCAGCAACTTAGGGTCATCGTCATACATATTCAGCAGATCAACATACGCCTTAATCGAGGTCAGCGGCGTCTTGAATTCATGGCTGATGTTCCCGATATACTGCTTCTGCTGCTGCTCCAGCGCCTGAAGCTTCTCCACAGCCAGCTGGAGCTTGCGCCGTTCATCGTCCTTGGCGGCAATGCTGCGCTCGATCTCCCGGCTCATGAAGTAGATGCCCTCGGCCAGCTCCCCCAGCTCATCCTTACGCCGCACCGGCGGAGCCGTGATATAGTTGGCACCGCGGATATCCTCCGCCGCCTTCTTCAGCCGCCCGATGGAGGCAGCCGCACGGTTGAAATACAGATACCCGAGGATGAAGCTGAACACCAGCACCACGCCGCCTGTGGTCAGGAACAGATTCAACAGTGTCTGCTGGAAGCTGCGGGCTCCCTCCAGGGAATACTGCAGCTGCACTACGCCCATTTGCCCCTCCGGTCCCTGTAGCGGAGCCAGGTAGAACAGCTTGTCGCCTTCACTCTGGTAGGCGACCTTGTTATTCAGCGCGTAGTCCAGCGCTGTGCTGAGATCCGGCTTGCCCGGACCCGGCCCAGGCTCGCCTTGCGCCGAGGTGCCCGCCTGCTGGCCCTGGCTGTCGTACAGGGTCACCTCCAGGCCGGTGAATCCGGCCAGCTCAGCAGCCAGCGCCTTGCCCCGCTGCTGCATGAAGACCTGCGGTGTAAGGCGCGCACCTGTATAATATGTCTGCTTCACGCGCAGATTGACCGTGTTGACATGCTGAGCCAGATTGCGCTCTGTCTGGCCCTGCTCATTGCGCTCCACGCCGCGCAGGACGAAGTAGCTCAGCACGCCGACGGCCAGAATCAGCAGCGCCGCCAGGAACAGGCTGAACTTCAGCTTAATGCTGATTCTCATGAGTAGCTCCCCGCAGGCACTGCCTTATAGCCTACACCGTAGACGGTTTGCAGGATATTCTGGTAGGGCTCGCCCAGCTTTTTGCGCAGCCGCTGGATATGAATATCTACGGTGCGCGTTCCCCCGGCATAGTCCATATCCCAGACCTGCTCCAACAGCTCCTCGCGCATATACACCCGCTGCGGGTGCGAGAGCAGCAGATGCAGCAGATCGAATTCCTTCGGGGTCAGCTCCAGCGGCTCCCCGCCAAGCTCGGCGCTGCGCCGGTCTAGGTGAACCTGCAAGAGGCCGTATTCGATCAGCTCACTGCGGATCTCAGACGTATTCTTCTCCAGCCGGCGCAGCAGCGCCTTCACCCGGGCCAGCAGTTCGCGGATCTCGAAGGGCTTGGTCATATAATCGTCTGCACCCAGCTCCAGACCGACAATTTTATCAACAATATCATTCTTGACAGTGAGCAGAATGATTCCAATATCATCCCGGTCCTCCAGCTTGCGGCAGACATCATAACCGCTCAGCTTCGGCATCATTACATCCAGCACCAGCACATTCGGACGGAAGGTATTCGCCTTGCTTAGCGCTTCCTCCCCGTCACCGGCAGTATCGACCTCATAGCCTTCACGCCGCAGCGCGTAGGCAATCGCACTTACAATGGCCGGTTCGTCATCGACGACCAGTATTTTTTTCATAGACGGTTCATCCTTCCGCTCTCGCTTGTTCCGTTCGGGTAATGCCCTTCAAGAATAACGCAGATGAAGAAGCCGGAGCAAGGAACCGGCAGGGGCAAGCAAAGATTTAGGTTATCTTTAAGAAGACTTAAGCTTCATTTCAGTATTGCCTAGTAAACTGTACTTAGCTGAAGTTCACAAGCCGCCGTAAATAATGAACCTTGACCGATATAACCAACCACGAAAAGAGGATGATACACATGAATATAAAACATATGAATATTAAGCGCGTAATGATTGTAGGAACAATGATCGTAGCTATGTCGTTCGGAGGAACGGCCTGGGGTAAGCCGGCTTTACATACCCTTCCTGTCGCCAAATGGTCCACATCCGATGTGGCCGATACCGATGAGCTGCTGGATGCCCTGAACCTGAACCCGACCTCTGACGAAGAGCTATACGACGCCTTATATGACGGCAAATCCCTGCGTAACATCGCAGAAGAGAATGGCGGCAATGTCACCCAGATCATTAACCTGCAAGTCAAGCAGCTGACCCAGCAGCTCGAAGCCAGACTCGCCAGCGGCAGCATCACCCCGCAGCAGTTCAACGCACAGAAGGCCGAGCTTAGGGAGATTGTGGCGCAGAGTGTCGAAACCTCGTTTGGGTGAGTGAATCGGAGCAGCAACAATTAAATGTGGCTGAAAATATTTAAAAAGGCTGTCCTACGAGCAGGTACACTGCGCGTGGGACAGCTTTTTAATATCCGGCTCATATGCCTTCGCAGCTACATATTCAGATCATTCAAAGAGCACTATTGACCTAAGTCCCGCTCTTGTTATGATTAATAGATACCTTAGAAGTGGAGGAATAGCTATGAATGATGCGCTAATGGAACGTTTGCAGCTTTTTTTAACCAAAGAGGGGAATCAGAGTCTGCTCGGTACACCAGCAACAGAGGAACAAATCGCTGAGGCAGAGAAGCTACTGGGTCTGTCGCTGGATCAGGATTATGTTCAATTCATCCGAAGCTTTGGCGGCGCCTATGCCGGACTATCCGTACACGCCTTCAGCAACGGTTCCTCCATCGGACGGGAGAGTGTGACCGAGTTAACGTTGTCCTTCCGCGAGGATTACAAGGATACCGCTATGAGCGGGCTGCTCGCACGAAGCGCAGTCTTCTCCATGGACGGTTCGGGCAACCCGATCCTGCTTGACCCCGAAGGCCGGGTGCTGCTCATCGATCACGACAATGGAGATTACGAGGTGATCGCGGAATCGTTCGCTGCGCTGATTGAAGAGAATTTTATGGAGTGGTAGCTTTATCTCCTGCAGCTAATTCAAATCAAGTGAGAATACTTTTTCAAAACCCGCTTTTCCCTCATTGGTGACCTGTACCGCACGTGTACCCGGCAGACGCCGGACCCAGTCCAGCTCCAGGACTCTCTCCAGAAGGGCATTTCCCAGGGCTCCGGCCAGGTGGTGGCGGCGTTCGCTCCAATCCAGGCATTGATGTGAGAACAGACGGCGTTTCGTTGCAGCTTCATTCACATCAATGCCAAAGTCAGCAAAAAATTTCTTGCCATCCTCCGTCACCGTATACCTGTCCTTTTGTTCAAGTAAAATACCACTGCTTAGCAATGCATGGGTTAATTGCACCCCCACATTCCCGGCAAGATGGTCATAACATGTTCTGGCATAACGCAACGCCTTGTCCTGCGAGGATTGCCGTAAAGATTTAACTGCAACAGGCGGGGCAATAGACAATAAGGACTCCATCACCCGCGCCACTTCCAGGTTCCGAATCGCAAAGTAACGATGTCTCCCTTGTTTCAGAGCGGTAACCACGTTAGCATCGATCAATTTCGCTAAGTGAAAGCTTGCCGTTTGTGGCTTGATTCTTGCCATATATGCTAACTCGCTTGCCGAATGGAACCTTCCATCCAGTAAAACGGTTAATATTGCTGCCCGTGAAGCTTCACTCACTAGAGCTGCGATGATAGCAACATTCGGATTTGCCTGCATCCTAACCCTCCTTTTGCATTCCATACTTCGATGAGTGTTGAATTATTTATATTATACACTGAAGTAGGATCTACAATATGGGAGGAGAAACACAATGGACCCTACGAAGCAAATGATGAACACTGTAACGATACAACCCAAGATTTTATATTATGGAACTCCTGTCATCTTACTGAACACCTTGAATGAGGATGATACCGTAAATATCAGTCCAATTTCATCCTCCTGGGCCTTGGGAGACTGTATTGTACTAGGAATTGGTCTTGGGGGAAAAGCAATCGAGAACCTGGAACGGCTTCCCGAATGCGTCATTAACATCCCCGGCCCCTCACTGTGGGAGAATGTGGAGCGGCTTGCCCCCTATACGGGTAAACATCCTGTCCCTGATTACAAGCAACAACATGGCTACTCCTATCAAAAGGATAAATATGCTGTCAGCGGACTCACACCTGTGGCGTCCCAAACGGTTAAGCCTTCACGAATTATGGAGTGTCCGTTACAAATTGAAGCACGCATCCAACATATCCGGATACCGGATCATTCGTCTGCCTTTGCAATCATTGAGGCACAAGCTGTTCATGTACATGCGCACCAGGATATTATTATGGATGACAAACATATCGATCCTCTGAAATGGAGTCCGCTCATCTACAATTTCCGCCATTATTTTGGTCTGGGTCATCAGCTTGGCAAAACCTACCGGGCAGAAACCTAATCCTTACGGTTAATGTCCCACGCTCCCATAGAGCAGAACTCGACCTTAAGGCTGGATGTGCCTGTAATATCTTCGAGAATCGGTACAATCAAATTGGAATAACGGTGATATAACCATTCTGAAGCAAAACGGCTCGGACTGTAGACGCAATAAGTCTCCCCCAGCTGTTTCCCCTTTGTGCCCTTGAACCAGGTGTTGAAGCTGGGTGGTGAGATGCGGCCTTGGATATGATCCAAAGCTTGCGTCCAGACCTCATCCGGCAGCTCGATGGGAGGGCTTACAATTTTCTCAGAAGCTGAATCGCGGCTAACGCTCTCCCCTAACAGAAGCTCCTCCACCGACTTCCCGAAGACCTGTCCAAGCTTCAGCAACACCCCGATATCAGGCAGGCAGTCACCCTGCTCCCACTTGGAAACCGCCTGATGGCTTACGCCAAGTAAGCTGGACAGCTCTGTTTGGGTCAGGGATAGCCTCTTCCTTAAGTTCAATATATTCTGCCCGGCTTTGTTATTATCTATCAAAGTACCCGCACCTCCACTCTACTATCACTCAACACAGCCAATAGTAGCACAGAGGAGCTGATATCGAAATCGAGCGTAAGTAGAGTATTCTAAATTTATTCTGCAACTCTAGGTTGCAAAAGGCTATGTAGTAGTCTTGAATGCTCACTCCATTAAAAACGGCTGGTCAGGTTCCCCTGATCCAGCCGTTTTCTGGTTATTTCGATACCATATTATCGGGCCCGGCTCCGTTCACTCAGATACCGGCTAACCGCCCCATCGCTCCAGACATGCGCTTCGACGTACCGCTCGGGACCGTACTTTCCGTCATTGTTCCAATTCTGCGGTAACCCGTACTTGTCAATGATGCTCACAATCTCGGGATAGGTATACAGAGTGTGCCTGTACTCTTTTCCATCGTTAATCAGCGGGCTGAAGGTGGGCATGGAGTCCCCATAGGTAAAAGAAATCGTGTTCACATCAAATTCCTCTATCGGAATCTTGAGCGATGCGCCATTCTCGAACCATGTACTTAGCCACGGACTGTGTTCAACTACCATATAATGCGGGGAGGACCGCTGGACAAGACCGCCCTTACTAATAAATGCCGCCCGGATGATGCTCTCGCAGTTCCGCCGATATTCCACATACTTATCGTGTCTTTGGGCGCTCTGGGCCTGGGGCTTGGTCTGCTTAATCGTCTCCAGCACAGCCCTCGCCTGATCGCCCGGTAAATCGGATAGGCTGACAAACGGCCCCACAGCTGCATCATAATAATGATATAAGAACATCGTTCCGCTCCTTTTCTAGAGCACAGACTCCAGCACTTCATCCTCAGCATCAATACTATTCAGGGCCGTACGGTTAATCCATGACAGCGCCAGTGTTCCCTCGCCCATATGAGCACCTACCACCGGGACAAAGGTCATAATCTCTGTGCGCACCGAAGGGGACATGGCCTTAATGGCCCACTCCAAGCTCAGCGCCTCTTCTTTATTGTTGGCGTGCATAATACATACATCCTGGAAGCGGCCGATTTCCTGCTGGATGGTCTCTAGCAGCTTTTGTTTCGTCTTCTTGAAGGTCCGGATTTTATCAACTACGACAATTTTGCCCTCATCGAACCTCAGAAGCAGATGAATCCGCATCAGCTGGCCCAGCAGGAACTGAGATCCGGAGAGCCGTCCGCTGCGGTGCAGCTGGCTCAGGCTGGCAGGGATGATATAGAAGGACATTTCCTCGATTATATTATCAATTCTGTTCTTGATCTCCTGCGCAGAGCAACCTGCCTGCTGCCAGTGAATACCGCGCAGAAGCATCTCACGGATCGGGTACGCGCCTACTTTGGAATCGATACCTATTACATTCACTCCAGCGATATCCGCCGCCTGCATCGAGGTGTTGAAGGTCCCGCTAAGCTCGGAGGAACAGTGGATCGCAATAATCTCGTCGTACTCTTCCTTCAGACGCTCGTATAATTCCACGAACTCGCCAATCGGCGGCTGGGAGCTGCCTACCTTGTCATGCTGCCGCATTTTATCATAGAACTGATCGGCGTTAATATCTATATTTTCTTTATAACATTCATTATTGACGATTAGACGGAGGGGAACGATATAAACATGGTTATTCATGGCGAATTCAGAATCAATGGTGCTGGTGCTGTCAGTCACCCATGCGATGGATTTCATAGTCACTGCTCTCTTTCGTGAGGGATTAACTGCGATCAGGAATCGGCAGCTCTAGCTGTCTGTATATTCATAAATTATACAGGATGCCAGCCATTCGTAGAGCATTCCTTGAATAATCCCAGCACTTTTTTTCAACTAAATTCGACATAAATTCACATTCTATATGACGAATATACCTGTTTAAGAGCGGACTGCTTATGGTATGAGAAGAGGCAGGAAATTAGAGTTCATACGAGCAACATCCTAATATCCAATCTATGCCCGGAAGTACTGAGTCAGAGTTCCCTTGCCCTCTCCAACCGCTACCTCTGCAAAAGCGCCATTTACCAAAGTAACCTGCGGCGGCAGATGCCCGCAGTCGATGTCGTATGCGACCGGCAGGCCCAGCTCATCGGCCAGCTCCTGGTATACATCCTCTACGGTGTACCCGTCCATAGGGCGGTTAGCCGCACTGCGGCCGAACATCAGACCACTGCAATGCTCGAACCAGCCCGCCAGCTTCATCTGCACCAGGGAGCGGCGCAGATCGGTCACGGACAGCTCACAGTTCTCTAAGTACCACAGAATAGGCTCATTATGGATATAGTGCTGCTGGAAATGCCGCACCTCTCCATACGGCGTGCCGATCAGATGACGGATAACGTCAATACAGCCGCCCAGCAGGCGGCCGTGCATGGTGATGGCCTGATTACCCACCGTCTTCCAGCTAGTTGCTTCTGTAAGGTTGAACACATGGGGCGACGGCTCGCCTCCTCCCCATTCCAGCTGGTACTGCTGTGAGGAATGCTGAATTACGGACCCGCCGCTTGGGGTAGACAATACCTTGTCCCACATAGCGGTTGTCGGATCTGTCTGTTCTCCACGGAGATCAATGAAATTGGTACCATGGGCAGTGGCAATCCCCGTCTTCAGCGTGACAGCCAGCAGCAGCACACTGATGTCGGAATAGCCGAGAATCCATTTACACTTCATCTTGCTGAAATCCACCTGCTCCAGAATCTCGATCAACAGTTCCCCGCCCCAGGGAGGCATGACGAGTCCGATGGACTCATCGGCCATCATCTTGTTGAATTCAGCGGCACGTACAGCAGCCGGGGCCGATTTGGCCTTCTCCTGTGTCCACGCTGTCGGTCCGCATACTACGCCGTACCCTCTTTTTTGCAGCCGTCCTACAGCCAGTTCAAGCAGTTCACGAAGTTCCTCTCCCACTCCTGATGAAGGCGCGGTTACACCAATAACGGCTCCTGCTTCTAATTCCGGATATCTGATCATCTGGTTACTCCTCCTTAAGGTAACCCCACAAAGTGGGGCTTTAGCTTCGATGATGACTCAGGTACTTTGCGGGGACCCCAAAACATATAAATTCTATAAAAAAGGTGATACCCGAACCTTGAGCAGGTTGAATATCACCCTATGCGAATTACGTATGATATAGCTTGGTTGCATCATTCCAGTGAAGGCTTATTGTCCCGGCTGATATCCAGGATATCCAGGAAAAAGACAAAGATCGGAATCCCGAGAATCAGTCCCCATACCCCGATATAATGCTCGGAGAACAGCAGTACTACTAGGGTGTAGAACATCGGCAGGTTCATTTTGGAGGACATCAGCTTCGGATTCAGGAAGTAGCCTTCAATGACATGCAGAATGGCAATCATCACCAGAATGTTGATCGTCAGCGCCAGTCCGCCGGTGTTGTAGCCGATGATACATAACGGAATCAGCGAAATGACAAAGCCGACGACCGGGATCAGACTGAGCATGAAGATCATGATGGAGAGGGCAAAGAGATACGGGAAGGGTTCGAAAAAGAAGCCCAGCACCCACAATCCAACGACCGTAAACAGGGTATTGAACAGCGCAATCAAGATCTGAGCCTCAATCACCTTACCAAAGGAGGAGATGAATTTCCGGCCGAAGTACTCCAGCTCGACATAGAACCAGGAGATCTTGCTGTCTCTCAGACGGGAGGTGAAGCTGACAATTCTGTTCTTCTCCAGGATGAAGACGAGGCTTAGGATTGTAGCCAGGACGAAGGTGGTTCCCCAGTTGCTAATTTTGAATACGTATTCGATGCCTTGATTCAAATAACTCTGGTAGTTAAGCTCCTTGACCATATTGAATAAATACTGCATAATCTGATTCTGCGGAATATCCTCGGAGGTTAGTGTGCCCAGAAATGCAGTTAATTGCTTAATCTGCGAGAACACCTTAGGCAGATATTTCACGAGTGCCAGGACGATCATGCTAATCAGCGCCAGATACAATGCAATGATGATAACCTTACTGTTCACCTTCACGAATTTGCCGATCCGTCTGCTGAGCAATACCTGGAAGCTGTTCATCACATAAGCGATCAGGAACGTCAGCAGCACCAGATTGAGCATGTCTCTAATGCTGTACAGCAGCAGTCCAATCAGTGCCAAAATCAAGAAGCGCCGGACTGTTAAATTGGCGATATAACGCTTGAGTACTTCCATTATTTCCTTGTTCCTCTCCATTCGCAAGCGATTAGGATTTTTTATTTAATTGTACCGTACCGAAAACAATTATAGCAACTTTGGTCTAGCCTAATCCGCGCGAGAAAACGAACTTTATGTCGTTTTGACGGAGTTCGGTTACTATATGTTATAATGTGGGCAAAATTGTACAATTCATACCCTTTTCATATTTTCAAATACAATGGAGGCTGAAGCTATATGAAAAAAGTAATCTGTATCACCGGAGCATCCTCCGGTATTGGCCTTGCCACCGCACTGAAATTCGCTAATGAAGGCTGGACCGTCTACGCCGGAACCCGCCATCTGGAGCGCGAACAGGAGCTGTACCGTGATGTAGCGGATCTACAGTTCATAGAGCTTGAGGTGACACAGCCGGAGAGTATTCAGCAGGTTATAGACCGGATAGAAGCGGAGCAAGGTAGGCTGGATGTATTATTCTGCAATGCAGGATACGGATACCTGAGAGCGCTCGGACAGGCACCGTTCCCTGAGATCGAGGATGTCTTCAACACCAACGTGTACGGGGTAATGCATACGATCCGGGCTGCACTGCCGCTGCTGCAAAAGACTGGCTACGGCCATATTGTGGCGACCTCCAGTGTCGGCGGACTGGTCGGGCAACCGATGAACGAGGTCTACTGCGCCAGCAAGTTCGCGGTGGAAGGGCTGCTGGAGAGTCTGGCGACCTATTACAAGCCGCAGTTCAACATCGATATCACGCTGCTTGAGCCGGGGGCAATCGCCACGGAATTCAATTCAACCGTAATGGGGCATGTCGCCAGCACCGGCGGTGTTCTCGAGGATGAGTACAAGCCGATTCTGGATGCCTACAGAGCAGCATTCCTGGAGCGGAATGTGGAGCCGCAGAGTGCAGAATCCGTAGCGGAGGTGATGTGGGAGCTGGTACAGCTTGAGACCAAGCCGCTGCGCCTGCGCACCTCGGAGCGGGCCGAAGAATTCGTTCTCCGCAAGGTCAGCACCGACCCTACCGGACTGGAAGGCGTACTAAGCACGCGGAAAATCCAGTTAAATATGTAAGTGTAAGCATCCGCCGCACGCCTATTACGGATATACTCCAGCCTCTTTCCTGAAGCCGCTCCGATTCGGAGCGGCTGTTTGTGGTGTCCCCTTTTTAGATTCTACCGCTGAATCGGCTCAATCCGGTACGTTCCGGCACTGCCGTCCATGGCTGCTCCGCCTATAACCGCCCAGCCGTAAGACAATACATCCTCCAGCCGTTCGCGTTCAGTCTCCGTTAATTCCGCTTCCACCGCTTCGTGCCCCTCCGCAAGCTCCAGCTTCGCTTCAATTCCTAGCGCAACCTCTATCCAGCTGCGGATTCCGCGGATGGTATTGTATTTAATCTGGTAGCCTTCCAGAACGGCCTGGCGGAATACCTCCGGCTGTTCATCTGCAAGTACAGACAGCTGCCCGTAATCGAACTCGTATTTGCTCTCATCCGCCGGCAGTTCCCCTTCATTAACTCTGCGCAGCAATTCCTCTTCTGACCAGCCGTACGAACGCAGCGACTCCAGCAACAGGGCATCCCATTGCGATAACTTCACCTTATTCTGTCTATCTACCATTTGATAACCTCCCTTTATGCGGTATTGTACAACAGCTCTCTGCTATACATCAAATCCTCTCTCTTCTTGCGGGCAGCTTATTATTTCTCCAAACGGGGGTTAGTCTGGTACTTCTCTAAATATATTGAATACATATAATTCATATCGACTATTTTCGAATCCAAGGGGATGTTCTATCATGTTGACCTTATTCCGGAGTGACCCGCTATGAATCAGAATAGAACCCGGGTTCTGCTGGGCAGCCCAATTCATCAGAAACCGGCGATCCTGGAGCAATTCCTGAACTCTCTGCTGCGTCTGAACCTGAAGGATATCGATCTTGATTTCTATCTGATTGACGATAACCCGGATGAAGCCGCAAGCCAGCTGCTGCAGCAGTTCGCCCGGAACGGCAGATCCGTCTTCCTGCAATCCTCCGGCTACCATGATGACTATATCCGAGATGAGCATACTCATGTCTGGCATTCCAATCTGGTCTGGAAGGTGGCCGGATTCAAGAACCTGATGATCCGGCGGGCGGAGGCCTTCGGCTATGACTACCTGTTCCTGATTGATTCCGACCTCATTCTGCACCCGGATACGCTCCTGCATCTGATCGGTACAGGCAAGGATATTATCTCCGAGATTTTCTGGACACAGTGGCAGCCGAATACAATGCTGCAGCCGCAGGTATGGATGCATGACGAATACAACCAGTGGGAGATTCATCCGGGAGAGCAGCTCTCGCCGGAGGAGATTCAGCGCCGTTTCCATGCTTTTTTGCTGAAGATGCAGCAGCCTGGAATCTATGAGGTTGGCGGACTTGGCGCCTGCACGCTGATCAGCAGCTCAGCCCTCAGCTCCGGGATCAGCTACGACCGGGTCCGTAATATCTCCTACTGGGGAGAGGACCGTCATTTCTGCATCCGTTCAGCGTCCCTCGGCCTTCCGCTCTTCGTGGATACCCATTTCCCTGCGCTGCACCTCTACAGAGACAGTGATCTGGATCTGGTCGAGGAGTTCATCCGGCACACCTCGGGCGCGGAAGCAGCCTCTATAGTAGAAGCGAAGGATGAAGCTGGCAGTCATTCAGGAGCAGCCGGGGCCAGGAGTGAAGCAGAACCTGACGGCTCAGGTGAAGCGCCGGCCGTTGAAGACAGCGACACTGATCTGCCGGGCCAGGCAGAGATGGCTCCGGCTCCCGGTGACAAAAGAGTACAGGAGGCAGCAGCACAGTGGGATGTGCTGTGGACCGAAGCCGAAGCCCGGCAGCGCTTGTCCAAGGAGCCTCCGGCAGCGCTTGCTTCCCGCCGGCCCAAGCTGACCCTTACGATGATCGTCAAGAATGAAGGCACCAGGTTCCTGCGCCAGGTGCTCGAGGAGCACCGCAAGTATATCGATGAGGCCGTCATTATCGACGACGCAAGCACAGATAATACAGCCGATATCTGCCGCGAGGCTCTGGAGGGGATTCCGCTCCACCTGATACACAACCCTGTCTCCCGCTTCCATAATGAATCAGAGCTGCGCAAGCAGCAGTGGGAGGCGGTGGTTAAGACCCGTCCGGAGTGGATTCTTAATCTGGACGGAGATGAGCTGTTCGAATCATGTTTTCCAGAGGAGGTAGACTCCCTGCTGCGGACAGCAGATTGCGACTTATTCTGCTTCCGGCTCTACGACTTCTGGGATGAGGCAAGTTACCGTGAGGATATGTACTGGAAGGCCCACCAGAGTTACCGCCCGTTCCTGCTTCGTTACCGGGAAGACTTCACCTATGCCTGGAATGATCTGCCGCAGCACTGCGGGCGGCTGCCAGAGAATATCTTCGAGCTGTCCCATCAGTTAAGCAATCTGCGCCTGAAGCATCTTGGCTGGTCGAAGCCGGAATTCCGGCTGGAGAAGTATCTGCGTTATATGCTGCTGGACCCGGATGCCGAGTACGGCTGGAAGGAGCAGTATCAGTCTATCCTTGACCCGAAGCCCCGGCTGGTGCCCTGGAGCGAATAGGGCGAGGGCTAAGGCATAAGAAGAGAGAAAGAAGCTCCCTATCGGAGCTTCTTCTTTTTTTGCGAATACGCTTCAGGAAATATATCACTATAGGTCCGCAGGCAAATATGCTAAAATAACAGAACATAAGTTCGCATTTAGGTTGTAAAATACAACCTAATATTTCCCTATTATTAGAAAGATATATAGAAGAGGAGGCATAACGGCAATGGAACAGCAAATGATACAGCGTTACCGGCAGGAAATCTATCGAATCGGCTGGCGCTTACAATACCGGAGCAAACGAACCCGCCGGCATGAGTGTACCTTCATGGATATCCGCCCGGCTCAGCGGGATGAAGCAGAGGAAATGATTAACAGGTTGTCCGTTGAGCAGCTATTAGATACACTTCCGGCCAAAGGAAAGGTAATTCTGCAGAAGATTTATCTACAGGAAATGACAGAGGCTGAGGTCGCGGCCCAGCTGCATATGAGTCAACAGGGGGTTAACAAATGGAAGCAAAAAATGATCCAGCAGCTATCACAGACAGCGAATTCGCAGACCTTCTGACCGGTGTCCGTCAAAAACAGCCGGAGGCCATGCTCCAGATCATTGAGCTATTTCAGGAGGACATCGAAATGGTCAGTCAGTGCATCCTTCTCCCGCGCGAGGAAGCTATTTCCCATATTGTGACGGAGATCCTTAGCTTCATACAGGCCGGGGATAGCACGTGAACAAGCGGGCAAACGCCACCCTACGTGGCGCTGCCCGCTTATCATTCATTGGGAATAGCTAATCTATCAAGCAAGACCGGCATTCATGCCGGCTGCACCCTAGGTATTGACATTCCTGCTAGGGTAAGGTTATCACCAAAATGCTCCGGCACTACGACGAGATCGGTCTGCTTCATCCCGCAGCGATCGATCCCGCGACAAGCTACCGCTGGATTGGGTTCACTATTCCCTTATCTAAATCAACGCATCAAAATGGCCTTCTGCGTCCACCGTCGCTGTCCGGGGATCGGTCAGACCGATGCCCTTAAGGCCTCCCTTTCCCTCAGTCCGCCAAGGCGGAGTGTGATCCTGAAGCGGGGGAGCAGGTACAAATGAAGCCGAAGCGGTACTCCCGCTTTTCTGCACCAGATGGGCCTCCAGCTGCCGTATTTGCCGCTGCAGCTGCTCCCGGCGATAAGGAGTCTGCATCTCTCCGCCCTGCGCCGCATTCACCTTGTCCAGCTCCATCAGCAGCCGGTTGCGCTGCTTCTCCAGAGAACTGACATCACTCTGTGTGCTGCCGTAAGCTGTAGTGGCCTGTACCGGGCTGATACCGGATACCAACTGTGCCGCCATGATCTCTCCCTCCGTTTCCTTGGCTTCTGCTTCTAATCCAGCCATATTCGAAAGTTCTAATCATTTCTATTACCCGGCAGCCCCCGCCATGACAACATTTCAACCACATATTTACAAAAAATCGTCGCATAGTCTCAATCGGATGCTGGTTGGACCATACCAAAGACCTATTAACCGAGGTGATATAACATGAAATACTACATGCCTGACTGCTCATTTGGATGTATTCAAGGAATACTTATCCCCAAATCTATGCACAGTGCCGGGGCCCATTACATTTCACACCGATCCTACTGTCTTCGCAGACTCTGATTTCGCTATTGCAACAGTCAGCTCGCCGTCCGCTTCATCGACCGTCATCACTGAGCCTTCCTCTGCTTCTCCGGCGATCAGCGCGCGCGCTACCCGGGTCTCCAGGCTGCGCTGGATGAACCGCTTCAGCGGTCTGGCGCCATAGACGGAATCGAAGCCTTCCTCGGCAATGAAGCGGACAGCCCGATCGCTGAGGACCAGCCCGATGTTCCGCTCGGAGAGACGCAGACGCAGGCCATCGACCAGCTTAACCACAATTCTCTGAGTCTCGCCCAGTGTCAGCGGCTTGAACATCACGATATCATCTACCCGGTTGAGGAACTCTGGACGGAAATGCCCGCTCAGCTCCTTCATGACCCGGTCCTTCACCGCTTCGGTCAGCTCGCCGTTGTCATCCGTGCCCTGAATCAGATGCGGTGAGCCGATATTGGAGGTCATGATGACAATGGTGTTCTTGAAGTCGACCATCCGGCCCTGCGAATCGGTCAGCCGCCCGTCATCCAGCAGCTGTAGCAAAATGTTGAACACATCCGGGTGAGCCTTCTCTACTTCATCGAGTAGGACCACCGTATACGGCTGGCGGCGCACCGCTTCCGTCAGCTGGCCGCCTTCTTCATAGCCGACATATCCCGGAGGAGCACCCACGAGACGGGAGACACTATGCTTCTCCATATACTCCGACATATCGATACGGATCATGCCGTCCTCGCGGTCGAACAGCGATACCGCCAGCGCTTTGGCCAGCTCCGTCTTCCCGACCCCGGTCGGCCCGAGGAACAGGAACGAGCCGATCGGACGGTTCGGGTCCTTGATGCCGGCTCTAGCCCGAAGAACCGCATCGGCTACCAGCCGGACCGCCTCATCCTGTCCGACTACCCGCTCATGCAGCGTATCCTCCAGCCGCAGCAGCTTATCCCGTTCGCCTTCCACCAGTCTGCTTACGGGAACTCCCGTCCAGCGCGAGACAATATCGGCGATCTCCTCCTCCGTCACGGCTTCACGCAGCAGCCGGGTCTCCTGATCCTGCTGCGCCGCTTCCTCCGCACCCTTAAGCTGCCGCTCCAGATCAGGAATAATGCCGTAGCTTAATTCAGCCGATTTGTTGAGATCATAGATCTCCTGCGCATCGACCAGATCCTTGCGGGCCTGCTCCAGCCGCTTCTTCAGGTCACGAATGCCCTGAATGGCCGATTTCTCCTTCTCCCAGCGGGCTGTCATCCCCAGATGCTTCTCCTTGAGGTCGGCCAGCTCCCGCTGGAGGTTCTCCAGACGGCGCGCGCTGGCGTCGTCGGTTTCTTTTTTGAGCGCGGCTTCCTCAATCTCCATCTGCATCAGGCGGCGGGTTACCTCATCCATCTCACCGGGCATGGAGTCAATCTCCGTGCGGATCATTGCGCATGCTTCATCGACCAGGTCAATCGCCTTATCCGGCAGGAAACGGTCGGTGATATAACGGTTAGACAGCACACCGGCTGCTACCAGAGCGCTGTCATAGATTTTGACCCCGTGATGCACCTCGAAGCGTTCCTTAAGGCCGCGCAGAATCGAAATGGTATCCTCGACATCCGGCTCGCTGACCAGCACCTGCTGGAAGCGGCGTTCGAGCGCCGGGTCCTTCTCGATATATTTGCGGTACTCATCCAGCGTGGTCGCCCCGATACAGTGCAGCTCACCCCGGGCCAGCATCGGCTTCAGCATGTTGCCCGCATCCATAGCCCCCTCCGTCTTGCCCGCACCGACAATCGTATGCAGCTCGTCAATGAACAGAATAATCCGTCCGTCACTCTCGCGGATCTCCTTCAGCACCGCCTGCAGCCGCTCCTCGAATTCCCCCCGGTATTTCGCACCGGCAATCAGCGCACTCATATCCAGCGAAAAAATCGTCTTGTCCTTCAGTCCCTCCGGCACATCCCGGCGGACAATCCGGTGGGCCAGCCCTTCGACAATCGCAGTCTTGCCGACACCCGGCTCCCCGATCAGCACAGGGTTATTCTTGGTCTTGCGGGAGAGAATACGGATCACCCGGCGAATCTCAGCATCGCGCCCGATGACCGGATCGATCTTGCCGGCCCGCACCTCAGCCACGAGATCGCGGCCGTACTTCTCCAGCACCTCATAGGTGGCCTCCGGCTCCCGGCTGGTCACCCGCTGGTGTCCGCGAATCTCCGCTAACACGCCAAGCAGCTTCTCCCGGGTAACGCCCCGGCTGGTGAACAGCCCGCGAAGCTCGCGGTTCCCGCTGCTTGCATCCGAGACCATCGCCAGGACAGCATGCTCCACCGCGACGAATTCGTCCTGCATCTGCGCCGCTTCCTGCTCAGCCTGCTCCAGCATGGCAATCAGCGCAGGCGAGGCATAGCGCCGCATGGTGCCCGATCCGCTCCCGCTAACGCTGGGTTTGCGCTGAAGCAGCGCCTCGGTTCCCTGCAGCAGTTCGGCTACGGGAACATTCATCTTCTGCAGCAGCCGGGGCAGCAGGCCCTCATTCTGCTGAAGCAGTGCCTTCAGCAGATGGAGATTGTCAATCTCCTGATGCCCGCCGGAGGCCGCCAGCGACTGCGCCTCTGCCACCGCTTCCTGTAGCTTCTGGGTAAGCTTATTGAAATCCATAAAATCATCGCCTTTCTAATGTATAG
Source organism: Paenibacillus rhizoplanae (assembly GCF_042684125.1). Classification (NCBI taxonomy): domain Bacteria; kingdom Bacillati; phylum Bacillota; class Bacilli; order Caryophanales; family Paenibacillaceae; genus Paenibacillus; species Paenibacillus rhizoplanae. The sequence goes on from NZ_JBHUKY010000013.1 coordinate 84,661, forward strand.
GTTAATCAGCCGGTTACCCGGCTGTGATATATGCTGAACGTGCTTGCCTCTTACCGCGTTGCCGTTCTACGCCGCTGTGCCCCGCCAGAGTTGCGCCGTTTCGCCCCGGCCTGGAAGCTGCTGGACTCCGCCAGCTGGCGGTACAGCTTCTTCTCCGCCTCCGATGTATCGGACGGAATGACCAACTCCATCCGGAACAGGATGTCACCATTTGTTCCGCCCGGACGTCTCAGCCCCTTGCCGGATAGGCGCAGCGTTCCGCCGCTGGCTATACCGGCAGGAATCTTCAGCTTCACGCTGCTGCCATCCGGCAGCGCCACCTTGGCTTCTCCGCCAAGCACAGCCTGCCAAGGGGCGATCTCAACCGTGCCGAGCAGATCCCCGCCGTCCGGCTCATAGATCTCATGCGGCAGGAGATGCAGCGAGATCAGCAGATCCCCGACCTGGCCTTTGCCCTGGCCCGCTCCGCTTCCGCCGCCGGGTACCCGGATGATAGTCCCTTCCGCCGAGCGCGCCGGAATCTGTACGTTCAGGTCCTTGCCCGCCGCCTGAACGCTGATATTTCCGCCTTTGTAGGCCTGCTCCAGCGTAATTTCAAGCTGGGCCTGCATCGTACTGAACTCCTCCCCCCACGGGCTTCCGCCTGGACGGGCGCCGCTGCCGCCCGAGAAAAAGCCAGCACGGTCAGCCGCACCCCGGCTGCCGAAGAACATTCCGAACAGATCCTCATCCGGTATACCGCCGGAAGAGGCGGCTCCGCTGCTCCAGCCCGCGCCAAACGGCGATTCCCATGACGCAGAGGAGGCTGATCCGTGGCTGCGCTGACCCCGTGAGCCTGCAGCGGCACCATAGCGGAGCTCCTCATCATAGATTTTGCGCTTCTCTTCATCGCCCAGCACCTCATATGCCTCGGCTGCTTCCTTGAATTTCGCCTCTGCCTCCGGGGCCTTGTTGACATCGGGATGCCATTTTTTAGCCAGCTTCTGATAGGCCTTCTTGATCTCCTGCTTCGAGGCCTTCTGATCTACCCCAAGACGCTCATAGTAATTTGCCGCCACCGGAACCTCCTCCTTTCGTGTAATGGGAACCTTCTGCCTTCCTCCGGGAAAAGACGCATTATAGCCGGGACTCCCACTACAATGCGTCTAATATTAAATGCTATATGAAAAGCCTGTGAAATCCTGCCCTTCCGCTTACTGAAGCTCTTTCCGGCCCTTAAGCATCGCCGCCGCCATCCTGAATTTCGATCCGTTTGCCCTGGGACTTCTGCCGTTTCGGCACCTCCAGGCTCAGCACACCGTCTTTCAGAGAAGCACGAATGTCTTCCTCTGCAATATCCTGCACGTAGAACCGGCGTACATATTCGCCATACCGCCGTTCGCGGCGCACCATCTGATGCCCCTTGTTCTCCTCATTGCTCTCTTCTGTGCGAACCGCCTTGATCGTCAAGTAAGGGCTGGAATAATCAATGTCGATTTCTTCTTTGCGGAAGCCCGGAAGCTCGGCCTCGATCAGATATGCCCCTTCACTCTCACGGATGTCGGTCCGGAAAGACAGCGCGTTACTTGTCAGCGGTGCGAAAAAATCATCATTAAACACTTCGTTCAGCGACTTCGCCAGCACACCAAAAGCATCATCTCTGCGTTTACCAAAAGGAACCAAATCAAACATCTTTCATTCTCCTCTCATTTGACTTTTGATTTTTTGAATTCGGTCTTGCTAAGACTTTGACTTTGTCTGACCTATGGCTTTATTATAGCCTGCACCCCCGGAGAAAACAAAACCGGTATAAGCCGAAAAACCGGGAAAATCCGGCGTTTCGGCTCTTTTTTTATAATAAATTTTAACATTATTAAGGATTTGACCTTATTCGACCTTCCTGCTCTACTTCAAATAACGCTCCCGGTATTCACTCTCCAGCATGCCCATCATTATCACATCATGATACTCATGGTTATAGAACAGCGTCTGACGCCGCACCCCCTCCTGCACGAACCCGATGGACTCATAGACATGCGCAGCACGGGCATTATAACTGTAGACCTCCAGCTCAATCCTGTGCAGATTCAGAATGCCGAAGCCATAATCCAGCATAAGCAGCAGCGCTTCACGCCCGTACCCTTGGCCCTGGTGCCGCTCGTCCCCGATGGCGATCCGCAGATTGGCATTCCGGTTATCCCCATCTATATCCTGAATGGCGATGTCGCCGATAACCTCATCGTTCTCCTTCAGCGCGATGAGCAGTAGCACCGTGCTGTCATCTCCGGATTTACGCGCGATATAATTCTCAATCTGCTCTTTGGTGATATGCTTCTTCGTTCCTGTAAGCCTGCGGACTTCCGTGCCGTAGAACATATGGTAATACATTTCGGCATCTTCCCCGTTGAGCGGGCGCAGATATACCTTTTCCCCTGTTACAAGTTCTGAATGCCTGTTCATTCCCGTCATCTCCCACCTTCACCCTCTTTTACAAATCCTCAAAAAATGCATAATTCCCTAAATTATACACGACTCATCACCTCAGGAAAACTATATATTAAGTTAGCCTAGCCCGGACAGCAGCTGTGCATAATAAGATTTGACCTCAAGCGAAGGAGGGATTCCGATCTCCCGGTTCAAAATATCAGCGAACTGCAGGTACTGCCGGTTCAGGGCATCTTTGTTATTCTGGAGAGCCAGGGTCCTCATAAGCAGCATATGCGCTTCTTCATCCAGCTCATTGCGCTTCAGCAGCTTGATCAGCAGGCGCCTCGCCGTATTCATCTCCCCCTTGTCCAGCAGAGCCGTGCAAAGACGCCGGGTGAATGCGGAATACATTAGCGACAGCCGTTCAATCTCATTCCAGGCCCAAGGATACACATGGTCTCCGAATAAATCGCCCGCATATAGCTGTTCAAGCTCGATAGCCTGTTCCAGATTAGCCTCATCTATCACAGGCATGCTTCTGCAGCCCTCCTCGAAACCAAGCAGATCCACATCAACCCCCATGCACGTAAAAGCATAATGGTTACTCTCCGAATGCAAATGCTTCTTCAGCCCATAGGTATCCAGCAGCTTGCGCAGCTGATAGACCGTTGTATTCAAATAAATCTCTGCATTCTTCTGCGGCATATCGCCAAAGATATCCTCAATGAGCCGTGCACGGGACACAAGCCTGCCTTTATGTACAAGCAAGTAGCCGAGGAGCTCCGCGCTTTTCCGTGATTTCCATTTGGTCTTGTTCCCCTGCACCCCTTCGATTTCAATTCCGCCCAGACAGCTGATCCGCACTTCCTTGCCTAAATCCGGCTCCCGTCCGGCTTCTGCCGCACGCTCCAGATGAGTCTGTGCAGCGGCTCTTAGCACCGTCTCATGCAGCCTCTCCTGCATCACCGGCTTCACAATATAATCGAGGGCGTAGACCTCAAAGGCAGACAACGCATGCTCCTTATGGGAAGTGATGAACACCAGTTTGGGATTCCTGCCGCCCCTTCTAAGCCTCGCCGCAAATTCCAGGCCGCTTTCTCTGGGCATGCTGATATCTATAAAGATCAGGTCCACCTCATGAGTGCTCAAATAGGTAAAAGCAGCGGCAGTATCCAGGAAGCTGCCCATCAGTTCAACCTTTTCCAGCTTGGCAAGCATCCGTTTCAATATCAGATGCATAGCCTTCTCATCATCGATAATGATCACTTTCATTGACTTAGTCCCTCCCCGTGCTGCGTGCCTGCTGGAGCCAGTTCCGCTTCCGGAGGGAGCGGAAGCGAGAAATAGAAGGTGCTCCCCTTGGAAGGTACGCTGTCGAACCATAGCTCTCCCCCGTTCAACTGTACAAACTCCCTGCACAGAGTCAGTCCCAAGCCCACTCCCCGCTCTCCAGAGGTACCGGATGAAGAGATCCGGTAATCATCCTGCAGCAGGGTACCGGCCTGCTCCGGGGATATCCCTCCCCCTGTATCACTCACAGCGATGACCATGTGACGGTCTCTCCTCTCCGCCTTTAAACGGATGCTTCCTCCACGGTACGAGAATTTAATCGCATTGGACAAGAGATTGCGGATGATCAGATCCAGCATTTCTTTATCCGCATAGATATAGCTCTCCTCCGGGATCTCTGAAATGATATGAATCTGCTTGGTATCACTCCGCTGCTGCAGGAGCCGCAGGTTAGCCCGTACCGTATATGCCAGATCCCGCGTTACCGGATCAAAGATCATCCCTTCCCTCTGGCTCCGGAACCAGTCCAGCAGCACTTCCACAAGCCCGAAGGTGTTCCGGATCTGCTGACCCATTTCGTGAAGGATCTCTTCATCATGATCCCCGCTGCCATCCTGTATCTCCTCTTCAAGCAGCTCCATCAGATTGACCAGGACCGCCAAGGGATCACGGATATCATGGGCAACCACACTGAACATCCGGTCTTTGAACATGTTCAGCTCACTTAACTGCCGGGCATTGTCACGCAGCCGTTCTTCTGCATGCACAGCTTCTGTCACATCTCTTAGCAGCAGCATTTTTCCGACAATCTTCAGATGCTTATTCCTGACAAAAGACAGATGGACATTATAGAAATTGCCGTCCGGACCTGCAAGCTGAATTCTTGATGCGCTGTCATGCCCCTGTGCCATCATCTTCAACAGCAAGGGATACCCGGAGAAAACCTGTGCAGCAGGCTGGCCTGTATTTCTGTAATTCAACCCGCCGACTATTCCTTTGGCTGAGCGGTTAAAGCTGGTGAGGCAGTTGTCGGTATCAAGAATAATGACCGCTTCCTCCATCGATTCGAACACCCGCTGAAGTGCCAGCGGCGCGATCCTCAGCATATTGAACTGGTAGATTCCCCACATATAAAAAACACCGGAGAACAGGAAACCAAAGGGTGAAATGTCGATAGGCATATAGATCGCGTCGCTCAAATAAATTAGTGTAAAACCAAAGGGCCCCCAGGAACCTATAATCATCAGGACAATCTGCTTCTTCATCCCCCGGACTGCCCGGAAGAGCATCTGCAGCAAATAAAACATCCCTATGATGAAAAAACTATAGGAATAGAGAACATGAAGCTTATATAACGGGCCTTTTATGAGGGTGACCAGCGGAAAGCCCTCTGTCTCGTTCATCGTTATGCTTGTATAGAATAAATGATGCCATTCATTGGTATTGTGGGCTGTGAAGGTTATTAGGGGAACAATCATCATTAATGCAATATTCCTGGGACGGACCCACGACTGCCTGCCGGTATACTGAAGTACCATAATGAACCACAGCACTGTGCCGAACGGAATCCCGATATATTCAACGCGCAGCCAAAAACGGATATGCTCCAGAGAGGTACTGACAATTTCGAAGGCATAGCCAAAAGAATAAAAGGAGCCGGCCAGCATCCCCAGACCGTAGCTTACCGCTATAGGAAGGTCTCTTCTTTTGAAGCACAGATAAACCAGCAGTAATGAGCAACAGGTCGCAGCCATCAAAAGTGCCGATAAATACACATTATATGTCATAGATGGTTGACCTCTATTCAGGAAGGAATCTTGCATTCTGTGCCTCCTATCTTATCAGAAACTGATCTGCCAGAGATACTTCAAATTATATTTTTATTCAACAGCTAAAAGCCGCGCCCGGCCTCTAAAATTCCAGAAAAAGCCCGCTCCGGCCTCCGAAAAGGCTGAAGCGGGCTTTCCTACCGACAAGAAGTCTGCAGAAGCCGCACGTGGCTTGCTTATTTCAAGGTATCCAGAAGGGTCTTAAGCTCCGGATTAGTCTCCAATACACGCAGGACTATAGTCAAAGCTTCGGCCCGGGACGCCTGCCTGGCTGGAAGAAAGACGCCATTGCCTGACCCGCTAATAATACCGGCTGCCGCCGCTTGCATGATCTGTTCTTGATTCCATGTCTTATCCAGATCAGAGAATCCGGAAGAGGCAGGAGAATTCACACTGTTCAGGTCAATGATCTTGGAGATCATAGCAATAATCTCGGCGCGGCTAATCTCACGGTTAGGAAGGAACAGGCCATTCTGATAGCCGGAGATCACCCCCCTTTGCTGCAGAGCGCGGATGGAAGCTTCGGCCCAGTGGCCGGAGGTATCGCTCAAGGAGCTTCCGGGCGAAGCGGTCTCCGAAAGGCCGAACACCTTAGCAAGAACGGTAGCGAACTCCGCACGGGTAATGCTTGCATTCGGATGGAAGCCGCCATCCGGATAGCCGGAAACCACACCTAACTTTACAAAAATACCGATGGCAGAGTTGGCCCAGTGAGCCGTGGTATCCGTAAAAATTAACGGAGCCGGATTCAATTTGACATCTTCAATTCTAAGCGAAAGGCTGGTCAGCACACTGGAAAGATCGACAACATTGCTTATGAACTGCACACCCGGTCCAGCAGCAGCAGGTATTGGCGTTGCTGCGGCCGTTGGGGCAGCCGTTGGTGTTGCTGTAGGGGTAGCTGTCGCCGTGACCCCTATGGGTGCTGACGCCCCGGTCGGCGTCGATGTTGGCGCCTCCGTTGGTGCTTCGGTTGGCACTGTGGTCGGCGCCTCGGTTGGTGCTTCGGTTGGCGCTGTGGTCGGCGCCTCCGTTGGTGCCACGGTCGGTGCTGTGGTCGGCGTCGATGTTGGTGCCTCGGTTGGCGCTGTGGTCGGTGCTGTGGTCGGCGTCGATGTTGGCGCCTCCGTTGGCGCTGTGGTCGGTGCTGTGGTCGGCGTCGATGTTGGCGCCTCCGTTGGCGCCTCGGTTGGCGCCACGGTCGGTGCTGTGGTCGGCGTCGATGTTGGCGTCTCGGTTGGGGCCTCGGTCGGCGTCGGCGCCTCTGTTGGGGCCTCAGTCGGCATCGGCGATGCTGTTGGTACTGGCGTCTCCAATATAGTAAGCAGGAGGCTGCCCGTTGTACCCGTGCCGTCTGTAGCTGCGGCTGTAACAGTTATTGTACCTGGATCAACTGCGGTAAGTTCACCGCTTGTTGCATCAATAGTCGCGGACCCGCTGCCGTATACAACAGACCAGACTACAGCCCGGTTGGCAGCATGCAACGGCAGGACTTCAGCACTCATAGTGAGTGAGTCCCCCGCATACAGGGAATCGGAGCCGCCGATACTTGTTACTGTAATTCCGGTTACCTTTTTGAAGATATTCTCCGCGATGATCTGCGCACCCGAGTACAGCGAAATCTGGGAAGAGATATCCGCACTGTCCGATTGGATGAGGAAGGTGACGAGGCCGTTCTCTGTATACGAGGAGAAGCCTCCATTAGCAGTATTATTATTATTGAGATTATCCAATGGATCTGTATTCTTAAATACGGTGTAAGCTGTAGCCGAATGGGCAAATACTTCGGTGCGGCCGGTCACCAGGTTATCGTCAGTATCATAGACAGCAAGAGTAACATTGATATAGGCAGGATAATTGGCATCCTGCTCCGGCTGTTTAGCCAGTTTCACATGATCTGCGGCAAAAGCAGGCTTGTAGGTTTGAAATCCGGATACGTTCACCGTGGGGTACGAATACGAATATTCCGGAACCCAGCTTATATTGCCGTCGCTCACATACCCGCCAACAATGGTTTTATTACTGTAAGTCGCAACGGTTACACTGCTGCCTCCTGCAGCATCAGGAACTGCAGCTACTGTACCGTCCGAATACCGTAAATATACATGCTCGGTGCTGTCCGGTTGGTCAGCAGGATAATTAAATGTGACAGAGCTGGTGCTTACAACACATCCGCTTATTAGAACCGAAGCCATTGCTGTTATTAGCCCCATTTTCCATATTGAATTTCTCTTCACTGTTTTCTTCCACCCCTTCAAATTCCCATATCTTATATTTAAAATAATTATACACAGGCTCAATGACGGGAAAATGACAAAGTTCGACAACGCTGGAGCAATACCAGGGCGAACAGGAGAGTGTTGTACGAACGAGGAAATACAAGAATTGTTGTGAAAAGTTGCGTAAAGGAGGAGTAATGTTGCCCTTTAAACAACACTGATGAATTGGGGACATGTTATGAGCAAAATGTGTTACTTCCATTATAAATTCAAAGCGCCGCCTCTGCGGGCAGCGCTCGGTTGAACTTCTCAGTCTAGTTCATAAACCCAGTGTATTTTAATAAACGGGATAGCATGACAACAGCCTGGGCCCGGCTGGCTTTCGCAGCCGGAACAAAGGTTTCAGGTGTCATACCGGTAATAATCTCTGCCTGAACAGCTTGTGCTACTGCCCCTTGAGCCCAGCTGCTAATCTCAGCCTGATCCTGGAAAGCAGATAGCGGCCGGACCTGCCCGCTTATAGCATCGTTAGTCTGTCCGGCGAATGAAATCGCTCTGGAGATCATGACCGCCATTTGCTCACGGGTAATCGTGTCATTCGGCCTAAAGCTCTGATCCTGGAAGCCTTCCACCAGCTTGGCCTGAACTGCTGCACCAATGGCTCCGGCATACCAGTCTCCCGTCATCACATCAGTGTAGTTCGCTCCCGCTGTATCAGGAGTCAGTCCCAGTGAACGGACGAGCAATGCCGCGAACTCCGCTCTGGTTATATCACTATCCGGAGCAAATTGAGTCTCCGTGGACCCGTTCACGATCAGCTTCGAAGCCAGCAGTTCAATATCTGCCTTCGCCCAATGACTGCGGATATCATTAAATGTCCGGGTGGACGCAAGAACGGTATACGTACTGTTGCCATTCCGTTTAAAAGTTACTTTAGTCGATCCGTCTGCCTGCTTATCAAACAAAGCGGGGACAAATGAAAATTGTCCTGTAGACGGATCATAAAGAACTACTGATGCATGTGTTTTGTCCACAGATGAGGGAAGGACAATGCTTCGGCTGACATAGGTTGAGCCAAAACGGTTCAGCTCTATTGTCTTCCCGCTCCCTGCTGCAGCAACTGTAAATTCAATGGCACTTCCCAACTGGGAGGCCGCAATGTTCCGCGCACTTTGTTGAATTGCCGCGTTCACATCTGCCGCTGCCGGAGAAATGTTGATTTGAATCGTGAGGTTATCCGGTGCTGTGCCCAGGCTTTGCACGATTGCAGCAAAGTCAAGAACACTTAGCGGCAGTGAATACTCGCCGTCATTGGATTGCATCGATATAATCGTATCCGGTGCATTCAAGGCTGCGGCTGACAGAACGGAGGCCGGCAGACTAAAACGCACCCCCGCTCCTGAAATGTTATTATAAGCCATGAAAACAATCGGAGCAGCTCCGTGATTATCCTGCTGTGCTGCAGCGGAGAGAGCAGCAGCCAGCGCCGTGCCGTCTTGATTAACGGTCGTGGTCACCCGGCCGTTCGCCGCCGTCTCCGATACGGCAGTATTCTTGCTTGTATCTACCTGAACGGGCGTAGCATTCGACGCCGGCGGAGTGACTGGCTTGCCTGCTGCCGTGATCGTTCCCGTCGGAGCGCTGGTGCTGGTACCAGTGCTGATGGTGCCGCCGCTTCCAGTGCCGCTGTCGGTTCCACCGCCGTTTCCGGTGCCGCCGCCAGTCCCGGTGCCCTCACCAGTTCCGGTGCCCCCACCAGTTCCGGTGCCCTCACCAGTTCCGGTGCCCCCACCAGTTCCGGTGCCCCCACCAGTTCCGGTGCCGCCTCCGTCTCCGCTTCCGCCGCCAGTTCCAGTGCCGCCTCCTGTTGACGGCGCTTTGACAATCAGATCAGCTGCGGCAACTTGGGTGCCCGCTCCTGCCAGCACTTTATACGTTCCGGCAACCTCACTTTTGGACAAAGCAAACGAAATAGAGAATAGCCCGTTGCTTACTGGAACAATATCATAGAACAGAGTACTTTTGACCGGCCGCTGCACTTGAATAATGACTTCATCCAGAGTAGAAGTACCGGTAATCTTCACCGTGCCGCCCAGCTCCACAGCAGCCGGAGGATGTAGCGTCACGGCCGTGCTGTCAGCAAATGCTGCAACAGGCAGAACGAGGGATAAACAAAGAGCCATAATCAGAGTCAACCTAAACTTGCGTAACTTCACTTGGACATTCCCCGCTTTCCTGTTAATCTATCATTTCTAGTCGTTATTATTATTATTTTCATTGGCAGCCAGTATCGCCAAATCCAGTTCCAGCGGAGTCTTAACTGTTGCCAGATTGAGTCCGAGGTTCGCAGGATCATTGCCATACCGGCTAACCACATAGGCTTTTACTGAATAATTCGGGTTCACCGCAACATCACTCACATTGAAATTGGCAGAATACGTTCCCGTACTTAACTTCAAATTAGCCGCAACAATACTAACCGGTGCATTGCCGTCGAAGAGCTCAAATAGGATCGTCTGATTTCCATTCACTTCTTCAGCATAGGCATTGTTAAACAACCGGATCGTTGCTGTAATTCCATTGTCGGCGGTAACCACCGGCGCAGTCATAGAGAATACTTCTGAAGATTTATAAGCTCCACCCTCCAGATATTTACTGCTGTAGCCTTCGGCATCCACAGTAACCGTGTACCGGGTTCCTGCTGTGAATATCCCCCCGGCCAAGGTTAGCTTCCCTTCGCTTAATACATATTCTGAGGCATTCAATGTTCTGTATTGTCCCACATTCCGGTCATAGACAGTTACCTTTCCTACATGTTCTCTCCAGGCCGCATTGTCGGTAAAAGCAAACTCGCTTTCCGTGTTACTGTAGAAATATCCTGTGAGTTCAGGGGTATTATAGGCAACTGTTGCCTCAACTGTGCTGTTGCGCTTACTGTCATATAGATCGCTAAGCACACCCGGAGCTACTTTGACTTTCACCGAGCCCTGCTGTTTGGCATTGTAGAAGATGATGCCGATCTGGGAGCCATACAGAGATACGGTATCCAGCGGATCCAGGGCTGAATAGGTTACTCCATGATCAGTAGAAATGGTAATGTACTCATTCAGATGGGATACTCCGTCAACAAGCGTCTGATCGGCAAGAGCAGTATTAGTGTTGAACGACAAGCTCAAGAAACGTCCGTCACCTGAAAAATAACCGCCATTGTAAGACAGCCCTGCTGCTTGATTCTGAGGGTAAATCCAGTTTGTAGCTGCGTAACCTGTCAGAACATTCCCGGCTGCATCCATGAAATGCCCCGGATTGATCTGATAATAATACTGGTAGCCTGTGAGCGGCTCCGGGAAATGCAGGATGAGCTTAGTGCCTGAGAAGGTGAACGTAACGTCTGAAGGCAAGGTATACAGCCATTGATTTCTGTAAGGATCGTACCACTGCACATCCTCCAGGAATTTGCTGTCACTCCCCTTAGCATTAAAGATCTCCTCATTGAACACGAAAGTAATATTCTGATAATCATCGGACACGGAAGAATACAGATATGCCGGCATAGTTGTGTCTGCCGGATTCGGGTCTACACCTCCAACAGCCGTCTCCAGAAAACCGCTGATCGTTCTTTGTTCCTGGACATTTCCGTTGAGATCGGTGAGTGCTCCTCCGTTAATGGAAATTTGACTCTCCGTGCCGGAGAGTGCTTCAGCGAAATGAATACTCAGCTTGTTGGATTCAATGGATACAGTGTCTTGTGCAACCAGAGCCTTGAGGGACTTCTCTTGTCCGGAGACTGTTCTGACTAAGTAAATATTGCTTTTCAGGTTATCGTCCGAAGAGGTGTTATTTAACACTTCTTTATTAAAGGTCACCACTACATCATGATTGTCATTGCTGACAGCCACCGACTGGATTATTGGGGGACTCACATGCAGATTCATTTCCGCATTTAGATTTCCTGCCGCATCCTTTAGTGTGCCGCTTGCGATCCGGATGACTGTATTTAGCCCAGAAATGATTTTCATATTATTATTGTAATTCAGATACAACTCGCGGGCGTTGTTCTGATAGGCAGATCCCTCATTATTCGTAAACGGAGCAAAGTGCTCCCCGTCGCCAGCTACACTCAGTCGGCTTTTCAGGAAAGCCGCTGCTTGCTCGCCGGTAGCCCCGTCAGGCACGTTAAGCGAGAAGTTCTCATCGAAAAACACTCTCAACCAGCTGCCATCATTCGATCTGGAGCCTGTAACAACAGGAGCGGTAATATCGTGTGCTGCAATGGAAGAGAGGGTAAGGACATTGGCAGAGAGACGTTCTTCCGTATTCATAACCGCGCCTGCTGCAATCTGAATGCTATTGTCGGTGCCGGTTAGCGCAGTGCCCAGCGTGATCACTAACGCACCATCTCCATTCATGCTGATGTCATTGCCGGCGCTGTCTGCCGCAAGATCCACCCATTGCTCCGAACCGGAACGTTCGATTTGAATACCGTCCATCAGATCGGACAGGCTGCCCGCAGGCTGGGCATAGGTATTGAAGGTTACGGTTACAGCGGCATTATTGCTGCTCACTTCTGCTGTTGCAGAGGTGATTTCCGAGACTGCCGGGTCTGCATAGCCTGCACCGGGTGACACCGTCAGTACAGATACTGCTGTAATCACCACAGCCAACATTTTGGACACGGTTGGCATGAATCTCAGCCTGTTTGTTTTGCCTCTTGCTATCATTTAGATTCTCACTCCCAAAATTTTATTATTTCAAATTGATACTAAAGCCAAGTATATCTGCACCCAATGACACGGAAATGACAAAGTTCGACAAGCAGAAACGGTACCATCCTTTTAAAGAACGGTACCGTTTCTGCGAGAAATAGAAGGAACTTTATAGTGGCCAACATATAAATGCTTATATTTCAAAAAAAGAGCCTCTATATAAGAGACTCCATCTGTTCACTAGTTCAATCAGGTATCAACCGCTTCGTAATTTTCCTGATTCCCTCATTCTATTTATATTTCTCCAGCATTTCGGTTAGCGTCCGCTTCACCTCCGCTACCAGCTCCGGCGGCTCCTGCACGGTAGCCTCACTGCACAGGCCAATCACAAACCGTGCGAAGAAGCCCAGATCGCTTCCCGGAATCTCTCCCTCCAGCCAGCCTGTGCCGTCTGCACGGATATGCAGCAGCTGCGGGGACCATACCTCCCCTTCACAGGCCTGGACCCCTTCATTCCCCAGCTCCACGTACAGCCGGATAAGGCTTTGTTCGGCCTGCTCCTGCGGCGGGCTGCCGTAATGCTCCGTATTGTCCAAGTGGATATGACGCAGATCAAGCGGGGCCGGTCCCGCTTGATCTGCGTCATATCCGGCAGACTGAATCCGGTCGCAGCGGAAAGTACGGATGCCGCCCCGCAGGAAGCAATACGCCGGACAATACCACAGGCCGTTACTGGCATAGATGCCGACGGGCTGAATCCACCTTTGCTGCCGCCGGCCCTTCGACTGGTAATCGATCAGCAGCACTTTTTGCCCGGTGGCCGCCTTCAGCAGTTGGGGCAGATAAGGGAATTCCGCCTGCCGTGCCGGGGTCAGGAAATCAATCCGGTGCTTCATCTCATCAATCCGGTCACGGACATCGCCAGACATGTAGTTATAGAATTTGTGCAAGGCGGATAAGGATTCTTCCTTGAAGGGAAGATATTTATAATGGCGCAGGGCATGGCTGGCAAAAAATATCGCCACCGCTTCTTCCTCCGTGAACGCAATCGGCGGCAGGATTCTCTCGCTCAGCACCTGATACCCTCCATGCGGCCCCACTTCGGAATAGAGCGGTACGCCCAGCTCCCCAAGCTCCTGTAAATCCCTGAGAATCGTGCGTGAGGAGACATGGAATTCGTCAGCCAGCTCCCTGACGGTGAATTTACGCTTGCGGTTGACAGTCATCATGAGGTCCAGCAGCCTTTTGGATTTCGACACAGAGTTCACTCCATTTATATTTTAACTATGACAATACCTGTCACCATTATAGTCTACACTATAACCATAGCCGGTTAGTACAGGCAAATATACCTTCCAAGGAGCGAACAAAACATGAAACTGCAAATGAACCCTTATATTCTGGTGGACGGATCTGCCCGGGAGGCGATAGCTTTTTATCAGGAGGCGCTTGGCGCTGTGGTGCTGTTCAAGCAAACGATGGGCGAAGGCCCGCAGAACCCGGACGCCCCGATGACGGAGCAGGAGAAAGCGCAGATTGCCCATGCGGTGCTGCTGGCGGGAGAGACGAAGTTTTTTGTGGCGGATTATGAGCCGGGTATGCCGCGCAGCCGGGGCAATAACATCAACATCTGTCTCACGGTGGAGACCGAGGCTGAAGCACAGCAGCTATTCAATTCACTGAAGGTAGGCGGCACCGTCGATATCGAGCTGGCCCCGGCCTACTACAGTCCCGCTTACGGCATGGTGACCGATAAGTTCGGTGTATGCTTCCAGATTTTCATGGATAACAGGAAGTAAGAATGGGGGGGAAGAACGGGGGTCTCAGAAGAACTATTATTTTTTAAAAGAGCACTGTCTCCCAACCTCTGGTGAGACAGTGCTTTCCATCGTTTGCGGCATTATATCTGCTGAATGTTAAAATGATACTCGCCAAAATAAATAGAAATGTCAGCTTCCAGACTCTCTATATTCTCTCTTCCTAGCTAAAGAATTCACGATATCACGACATATGTAACAACATTTATATAAAAGAAGGATATAGTCTGTGGATTAAAGAACATATGATGAATTCCTTTTATTATTTTTCAAAGGAATTCTTAAATCATAATTATGTATTTGCTCATACCCTAAGGGTATAATTAATAACTAAGAAGAAGTTTGTGAGGTGGATTATGAAAAAGAATGATAGCCAATTGTCTTGGGATTTTGAGCATTCCCATGAAGAAGAAGGTATAGAAAGAACAGATGATTCAAGTGACACCCTCATTACAAATCCCTTTGATCCCGCAAAAATAGACATAACTCAAAAATCTCTAACTATTGATTTATTAATTAAAAGATTAAAAGAAAATGAGATAAACTTATTAACCGATTTCCAAAGAAAAGGCGGATTGTGGGATGATGTTCAACAGAGTAGATTAATCGAATCTCTTATGATAAGAATACCTTTGCCTGCATTTTATTTTGATGGCAGCAATGATAATAACTGGCTAGTCGTTGATGGACTTCAACGACTTACTGCTCTTAAAAGATTTTTTATTGATCAAGAATTAAAATTATTTAATATGGAATACGTTACACAATTTGATGGTCAAACCTATAACCAGTTGCCTCGACATATTCAACGTAGAATTGAAGAAACGCAGATAATAGCCTTTGTTATAAACGATGGAACTCCACCAGAAGTTAAATACAATATATTTAAAAGAATTAACACTGGTGGAGTACCATTAACTCCTCAAGAAATTCGTCATGCTTTGAATCAAGGTACTGCATCTACATTTTTAAAGAAGTTGGCTGGAACAGAAGAGTTTTTAGATGCAACTTGTCATTCAATAAAATCGGATAGGATGGAAGATAGGGATTTTGTCCTGAGATTTTTAGCGTTTTCAATGACATCATACTCCGAATATTTTCCTGATTTAGAGAATTTCCTCAACTCTGCAATGGGACTTCTCAACAAAAAGAGCAAAAAGGAATTAGAAGAATTAGAAAACAAGTTTAAGAATGCCATGAAAAGCTCTAGGGAAATATTCGGAGATGATGCATTTCGAAGAAGATATAAGCTTGAAGATAATAGAAAACAAATTAATAAAGCTCTATTCGATACTTGGTCAGTTAATTTAGGGAATCTTGACAATGAACAAGTTAAAAAGCTAGTAATTAATCGTGACCTTATTAAAGACAAATTTATGAAACTAATGAAGAACAAAAGATTTGATGGTGCTATTTCTCAAGGTACTGGCGATCCAAGAAGGGTTGAATTTAGATTTACTAGAGTAGAAAAAATTATTAAGGAAGTGTTGAAATGTTAAAAAAAATACATTTACAGAATATTAAGTGCTTTCAGGACCAAGAGATTATTCTTGCTCCCCTGACGCTATTAACAGGACTAAATGGTGCAGGGAAATCTACTATAATTCAATCATTATTACTATTAAGACAATCTTTTTTGCAAGGTACAATTTATGAAAATGGATTATCCCTAAATGGTGAACTAATCTATTTGGGTACAGGACAAGATCTATTAACTGAAAACGCCGAAAAAGAATACCTAGGAATAGAATTGCATTATGAAGATATTGAAAAAGTTAGTTGGTTATTTAGTTATGATAAATCCTCTGAATTGTTGCCTATCCTTTCTACTAATTATAATAAACAGCACATTGGATTATTCTCGGATCAATTTCAGTACTTGAGCGCAGAGAGAATAGGCCCACGAACTTACTTTAGTAGATCTAATTATAAAGTTAAACAACAAAATAATTTAGGAATTAATGGAGAATACACAACACATTTTTTATCAGTTTTTCAAAATGAGATAGTTGATAATAAGCTATTACTACACCCAGATGCTGTTTCTGATAGTCTAAAAGCACAAGTTGATGCTTGGTTGAGCATCATAACACCAGGCACTAAAGTCGATATAGGCGATCATACTGATATGGATATAATCAGCCTTCGATATAAGTTTACTAGTGCGCGAAACGTTAGCAATTCCTTTAGATCTACAAATGTGGGGTTTGGTTTGACATATACTCTGCCTGTTCTCGTTTCCTTGTTAGCCTCCAAGCCTGGAACCCTGCTGCTTATTGAAAATCCTGAAGCCCATTTACATCCTAAAGGTCAATCAATTATAGGGAAATTAATGGGATTAGCTTCAATGGGAGGAGTCCAAATCATTACAGAAACTCATAGCGATCATGTTCTTAATGGAATTAGGCTAGCCGTTCACGGAGGTCAAGTTAGTCCTAACGATGTTTCAATTAACTTTTTCAACAAACAAGAAAATAACGAAAAAATAATACACTCAGTAGAAAACTTAAGTATTGATAAGGATGGCAGAATTAATAATTGGCCTGAAGACTTTTTCGATGAATGGGACAAAAGCTTAGACCAGCTACTTGGAATATAGAAAAGGGGATAAATACTATGGAATTAGTCTTTAATGAGTTATCCCTTAGAAACCCATTTAATAGTACCGCAATTGCTCAATCGAAGATGGAACAATTGGTACTACTTATTCAGGAATTGTTTTCTCATCATGGTGTAAAAAACGATTTAAGAGTTGCAGATGATTTCTTGCATTTGGAATTGTCAAATGATTATAAGATATTGAAATGGTTAAATGATGAATCGGTAGATAGAGAACTTAAAAGGTTTTTCAAAGCCAAAATCTCTAGAAAACCTTATATAGATATGCATACTGAATCTCATTTATATAATAGTTTTATTTCTTCTGAGTTTATACATAATGGAGTCTATTGCCGGGGATTAGGGGTGGCGCATCTTTTAGATGGTATCGCAATAAGCATCTCATCTCATCTGGACTGGAATACCCCCATACTAGAACTTACTTTCTTGGAGTTAGATTCTTCGGGAGAATTATATGAGGAACTACTACAAATTCGGCATGTAAGTCTATCTAATCACCTAGAATCACATAAGCCATACTTTGAATTACGCAAGAAACTTCTAATAGATGATGGAGATTGGAGAAATAGAATTGAAGAACTTTTTCCAGCATTGATTTTTTGCGAGAGAGCTTTAGCACAATTATTAGAATTTCGTAAAGGTGAGCTTATTCTTAAACAAATTAAGAATAGACTTTTTGATTTAAATGAATACTTTATAAATTGGACTCGAGGGGCATTTAATGCTTCGGAAATTCCCTTTAAAATTACTCCAGAAAGCCAAAAAACTTTAGATCAATATGAGAACGACCACAAATTTTTATGTCCAGATGGAGAATATAAGATTTTTACGTGGCATTTAAGGATGACTCCTGGAGCAGGAAGAATTTTTTTCAGGCCCGATGAAACAAACAGAAACTGCATAATCGGTCATATTGGCAATAAATTAAAAACAGTGAGCGATCCCACATAAATTTGTATCAATGTTTAGAAATTCACTCTTGTATCCTATTAAAAAGCCCTGTCTCCCGAAAAACCGGGGAGACAGGGCTTTGTTCTAATATAACGCCCGCCACAAGTAAAAGGTGGCGTAGGCTTCCCAGCCTTGCCACGGCCGGGCCAGCTCCAGCAGCTCCGCCGGTGTCGGCTTGCGGTCCATGCCGGTTAGGAACTTAATCACATTCTGCAGGCCGACATCGCCTACAGGGAACGAGGACGCATCGCGCAGGCAGCGCATCCGCACATACTGCGAGGTCCACGGGCCAATCCCGCGGATCTGCAGCAGCCGCTGCTCGGCGGCGGCCGGGGACGGGAGTGCCAGCAGCTCCTCCCGGCTTAGCTCCCTGCTGGTGATCAGCGAGGCTACGGTAAGCACCGTCTGTGCTTTGCTGCGGGTTAGCTGCAAGGTGCACAACTCTTCTACCTGCACCTCTGCGAATACCTCCGGGCCAGGGAAACGGTAGTAGGTCTGCCCCTCCCATTCCAGCGCTTCCCCGTATTCAGCAGTCAGCCGCTGCTTCAGCCTGTAGGCAAAAGCCAAATTAACCTGCTGCCCCAGAATCGCCCAGCATAACGCCTCGAACAGATCCGGGATGCCGATGATCCGCAGCCCCCGGTGCTGGCTGGCCAGCGGCCCGAGCAGCGGGTCCGCAGCCGCCAGCTTATAGAACGGGGCAAGGTCCCGGTCCAGATCAAACCATTCCACAATGTAGCGGGCCAGCTGCTCCTGCTCCAGCGCACCGGGAACCGCCCCATGCAGCCGGGTTACACTCAGCTTGTGGCCCTCTGACACACTGAGCCTCACCAGGAGCGGGCCGCCCTCTATCCTGAACATCCGGCTGACGCCTGCTTCATCCGTGCGGAACAGACATTCCAGCGGCGAGCGGTTCATGTACTCCAGACAGGCCCCCAGGTCGAAGTCCTCCGGCAGCTGCAGCTTAAAAAGCAAATCGTTCATGACCAGCCGCCTTTACATTCAAAATACCCTCCAGCTGGAGCAGCTCCTGCTTCATCTGGAGTCCGCCCCGGAAGCCGGTTAAGGTACCATTCGCGCCAATGACCCGGTGGCAGGGTACAATGACCGGCACCGGGTTCTGCCCGTTGGCCGCACCGACAGCACGGACAGCCAACGGTCTGCCGATCCGCTCAGCCAATTGCTTGTAGCTGGCAGTCTCCCCGTGCGGGATGGTAAGCAGCCCCCGCCAGACCTCCTGCTGAAACGGGGTGCCCCACAGATCCAGCTCAACACTGCTGAAATCTACCGGCTCTCCGGCAAAATACCGCTCCAGCAGCGTTATCACCCCAAGCTGTTCAAATCTCCCGGCATCCTTCATGAGCTCATGGGCAGGCGCATACATTTTCAACCAGGAGGCGGGCAATTGCCCTTCGTCCTGCGGGAAGGATACGCGGATCAGGCCTTTATCGCTGGCCCACAGGGTCCACTCCCCGTTTCCGGGATTCAGGGTATGATGATAAATCGTGACAGTATTTGTACTCCGGCTGTTATTCCGGCTTGGGTTCATGTTGGTTTCCTCCTTCGTTATGCTTGCTGCGGTACTCTGTAGGGGGCAGCCCCGTCTTCTTCACGAACCAGGCGGCAAAATGAGAGGGCGTACGGAACCCCACAGCCCCGCCGACTTCAGCCATCCCCGCTGCGGTCTCCGTCAACAGCCTGCGGGCTTCTTCTGTGCGCAGCGCATCCAATCTGGCAGCCGGTGACTGGCCGGTGACCCGTTTATAGGTGCGCTGCAGGTGGAACGGGCTGACCTTCAGCTCTGCAGCCATCGACTCCAGGGTCAGCTTGCTGCCGAACCGCCCGTCCATAATGGTATCTGCCTGCGCCGCCAGTACCGCATCAGGCCGTAGAGTGCCGCCTTCCTCGGGACGGCATCTTTTGCAGGGACGGAAGCCTGCCGAAATAGCCTCCTGCAAGGAGCCATAGAATACAACATTCGCTGCCTTTGGCGTTCTCGCCCGGCAGGAAGGGCGGCAGACAATATGGGTCGTCCGCACCGCCGTATAGTAGATCCCGTCATAGGTCGGCTCGCGCCGCACCACCGTTTCATAGATACGCTCGAACAATTGCGGGTCCATCCCCATCACCTCTTACCGCCAGTATAAACGATTCGTTTTGACATATGCAGCCTATTGCAATAGGAGAGCAAGATTACGACAGTGAGGCTAAGGGTTTAGCCGATTTCCGAGCAACGTGAGGAAAAAAGTGGAAATACTTCAGCTATTAGTGCTAGAATTGACTGCTTGAATTAACTATCTTGATCCGGAGGACTAAGAACCCAATGAAACTATCAGATATCCGCTGCGAACGCCTAAGCAAGAAGGATTCTCTCGCTGCCGCAAAACTATTAAGCCTGGACGCGGACTCTGGTCCTGACCTCCTGCAGGTGCTGGAAGAAGAGCCGGAACTATTTATTGCCGCTTATGTAGATGAGACGCTTATTGCGTTAGTCCAAATGGAAGCGTCCATCCCCCAGTCTCATTTGAATGTATTCGTCGCCCCGCAGTATCGCAGACAAGGCATTGGCAGGGCATTGATGCAGATGGCAGAAGCTCAATTACAGGCAGGCGGAACCCGAAAGGTCAGTACTTCTGTCCGGTTCGGGGTATCCTCTTCTCTTGCGTTTGCCCGCAGCCTTGGCTATGCTCCATACTATTCACTTATTTATATGGAACGGACCGGCGGTTCTTTTACTCAGGAAACAGCCTCAGCAAGGTTGTATAGAGATGAGGACTTTGTTGCCGCCCATTCACTGTATGCTACTGCTTTTCATGAGATGCGGGTGCGTGTCGGCTGCTTCCCCGATTCTGTGGTAGCAGAGCCTAATGAAGGCAGACGAAACGCCTGGGCAACGGATGCGCAGGACCGGCTGGTCTATGAGCTTGACGGGCAAATTGCTGCGTACAGCCACCTCCACGGGAATGAAATCAGCAGTATTAGTGTACGTTCAGACCTTCAGGGACGCGGAATCGGACGAACCTTCGTGAAGTACTTATGCAATGAGATCCATCGGCGCGGCTACACAAGCGTTATCCTATGCTGTGTCGTTGGGAACGAAGCCATACATTTGTATAACAGCCTTGGATTTCAGGAAACGCATCGAATGGAGTATATGATAAAAAGTCCGGACAACTCAAAGCATTCCCGGTCAGGCCCCTCCCTGCCCGCTTCTCTACAATGAATAGTGAAAGGAAGGTGAGGAGATGGAGACGATACGGCTGCTCCAGCAGGCGATTGATTACGTAGAGCAGAATCTGCATGACGCCATCGGCGTCGAGGATATTGCCGGAGCGGCGATGACCTCGAAGTACCATTTTCAGCGGATGTTCCATGCCTTGACAGGGTTCACTGTTACCGAATATGTACGCAATAGGCGTCTTACGCTGGCGGCGGAAGAACTGGCAGGGACGGACGGCAAGGTGATCGACATTGCGCTGAAGTACGGGTACGAGACGCCGGAGTCCTTCGCTAAAGCGTTTCAGCGGGTGCATGGGGTGACCCCCAATATGGCGAAGAAAAAGAACGTGAAGCTCAAATCGTTCTCCCGCATCTCCTTTCAAATTCAGATCAAAGGGGAAAGCGAAATGAATTACAGGATGGTTGAAGAGAGGGGCTATGGCGTCATGGGTAAGGAGGTTATTATCCACCAGGATGCTTATAGCGAAATCCCTGCGTTCGTAGAGAAAATCTGGAACGATGGGACGCATGACCGGATTAACGAATGTGCCGGAAGACCTGCCGGTTCGCTGCTGTTCGGTTATTACTACGACTTCCGTGAAGATGGGACGAAACGCTATCTGATGGGAACCGAGCTGCCGGAAGGACAGAAGGTACCAGAAGAGCTGGTTAATCTGACTATACAAGGCCAGACGTATGCTGTATTCGATTGCCTGGATAAGGTGCCCAACGACCCGGAGCTGGGGTCAGACATTAAGAATGTGTGGCGGCGGATCTATTCGGAATGGTTCCCGTCGTCAGGCTTTGAACAAGTAGAAGGACCGTGCATCGAGAAATACTTCTGGACGGATGACGAGCACGATGAATGTATTTGCGAGGTATGGATTCCTGTAGTGAAGAAATAGATACAAGATTACTGATAAGCCCTCTAGCAGCCATAACGGCATCTGGAGGGCCTTTTTTCCGGACCAGGGTAAAGATTGTAATGAACTCTATGATGCTCCTAAGAGCTTGTTTACTTTTGAAGCAAAATAATCCCAGCTTGTATCATATCCTATACCGTAATTCCATCCGTTAGTACGCAGCTTTTGAGCTAAATGGATGTAATCAGCACGTTGCTTATCGGTTAGGCTAACATCAAAAGTACCGTCACTCACCTTAAACGCATTCATATAATCGTACAATTTCATTAAGATATTTTCCTTCTCCTTATCGCTTTCCATTCCACTGTGTAAGATGATTGAATCAATGGTGTCATCTAGTTTTTGTGTAACAAGAGTTTCATTTCCCCAATTATGATCTTGTTGATATTGTATAGTTTCCTCAAGGAGAGCTAGATCCCGTTGAATATAAGCATTCAGTATTTCATATTTCAACTCTTCATTCCTACTGACACGCTTATAATCCATAAAAAACATAGCATTTCCGAATAAAGAGACTACTAAAATTACTGAAATCCAGTTTTTTTTATTCATGCTTTCTCCCATACTTATCCTAATTTGAATTTCACGTTATAATCAATATATACAAATAACTGGAAGGGAATGATGGGTCTATGTTTTCATTGAAAAGGTGGCTTTCTGCCTGTTGCATTATCCTGTTAATGCTTATGCTTCCCAACGTTATTCTGGCAGCCCCTGCTTCCAGCCCGGCCCGGTCAACCACAAGACCTATACAGGTAAACATCAACGGTGCGTTTATCTCCGCTGATAGCAGTCCTTTTATACAGTCTGGCCGAATAATGATTCCCATCCGCACGCTTGCTTCCCTGGGGCTCCACTATTCCTGGAATGGTATCCGCCATACGGTAACGATTACGAACTCCTCCAATGACCACTTTGAAATGACTCAGGGACAGTCTATTGCTTATAAGAATGGCGAGCCTGTGCAGATGGACAGTGAAGCCAATAATTACAACGGACGAATCATGGTTCCCGCAAAGTTCGTCAGTGAGGCATTTGTATACAGTGTGTACTATGAAAAGATAAGGGAGATCATCTTCATTCAATCCCAGAATTTCACTCCTGATGCCCAGGCCATCCATTCAGCAGATCTGAAGCAGGCGCGCCTGGCGGCCATTTCGTTGCCGGTTCGCTACTCCTTCAAGCCTGGTACAAGTATACAAAGTGATGAGTCCCAATACTACAGCTATTCCTTTGCCTCAAAAGACGCCACCCGCTATGCCTACAGCAATGGAGAAATAACCACTGTGGTTGAAATTACAGGCACAACGGCAACAGTCATATGGCAGGCTTCGGAGACAGATATCCCCGGTTATCCTGCAACTACGTTCGGCGGTGTGCAGCCAGCGTATATTTCCGATCTGTTTCAGGATTCTTTTAGCTACGACAACGGGGTGTATAACGGTTATCACACGCTTAGCGACGGCGCTTTAACAACATTTAAATTCCCCGGCCTCTCTTACACGGAGCTGATCCGGGCCATCCCGGAGTAAGGAACCTATATGCCGAAGTTAGCTCCCGGGAAAAGGGTGTACCGGTCCAGATACTTTGCAGTGTCCGGTACCCGTTTCACAGACTTGATTTTCCCCTGCCCAAAAACAAAATGCCACCGCTCCACCTTCACCTTGTACTCATCCTCCGCAGTCACTCTCTGAACAATCCGTACGGTTAAGGTGCTGTCTGTACTTGCAACAGGCTTCATTTCAACAATCGTTCCCATATTGTACGTTCCCGCCGGGAAGCTTTCGTTATAAATGTCCGTCTTGAAATCAGGCGTAACTACATCGAGCACTCCCTGATAATCCCGCTCGTCATAAGCCATGATCCATCTGTATGCTAAGTTCCGGTTCGCTACATAAGCCACGCTGCTGCGCTCCATTCCGAAATTCGGATCAGAATCCACATACACGGTCTTACTTGTGTTATCCCACTGAATACTTGCGTCCAACCCTTCTGAAATGGCCCGAATCGGGACATAAACCGTACCATTAATAATCTTAGGCAGCGTCTGAGTTTTCACTTGATTACCATTTACGATTATTTTTGGAGCGACGGTAGCCGCAAAGGCTCCCGCACTAAACACTAGGGTCAAGGCCAGTCCTGATATTCCTATTTTCAAAAGTTTGTTCATTTTCGATCTCTCCCTGGATGATAGATTTCTATCTTAGACGCCATCCAAGCGTATTTGTTTCTATAAAATCAATATTATGTAATTAATCACGTACTTGCTTAAACCAATTCTGAGAGTTTCCTCTCGCGGCCTGCTTGTATGGATCGCATTGTTGCACATTTTGCAGGATTCCTTTGAAAAAGGTTTCTGGCCACAGTACATTGTTGCATCATTTGCAGGAATTCCGGTTTTTAAAGCAAGTTAGCGCTGGCTTTGTTGCACTTCATGCAGGATTTCAGCATCTGGCGCTTCTATTTGGCAGTATTGCTGCACTTCTTGCAGGATTTCTCTACAATGTTACAAGCTACGGAGCATGGGGCCCCATCCCTCTTCACAGCAGCACCGATTGTATTCGGTTTTCCGCATACATTCCATCTGCTCCTCATTCGGATGATTCAGAGACTGCTTATCCCCCGGCCATCAGCAGATATTTCATTTTAAGTTCCCCTAATATTTCAATATGGGGCATATCATACCTCCTTAGGATTTCAGACTTTTCCGGGATACGCTATACAATAATGATATAATGGAACGACGGATTCACCCAATCTGCTACAGGAGAACGATAGCGATGCAGTCAAACTATATCATGGATGCTGCCGGGTGGGATAAGCTCATCTCGGAGGTTGCCCATTCTTTCGATGATCTGACCCTGAAACGGGGATATCAATATTATAAGCAGCAGCGCGTGCAGGCCTTCAGAGTGGTCACGCCGCACAGAATCATGGCGCTGGTCGAAGGCCGGGAGGATTATGCGGTCTCCATTGACCTGGACGATCTGCAGGAGAGCCATTGCGACTGCCCTGTATCCGGGATGTGCAAGCATATGGCGGCTGTGCTGATGGAATACGCCGAGGAGCAGGACAAGCCTGTGCATTCCATCGCGAACGCCAAGGCGCTGGTCGACCAGCCCAAGCTTCATTCCGCTGCGGTGTCCGCTGTTCCGGGACGGCGCGGGGAATCATTGAAGAAGCTAGCTGCGCAGATTCCTGAGGCTACGGTGCAGCAGTGGCGTGAATACATGGCGCTGCTGGTGGAGCCGCTTGCCCATACGGTGCGTAACCCGCAGTATGCTGACCGGGCGCTCGCCGCCATCACCGGGGCACAGCCCAAGCTGCCTCCCGCTGCTGCCCAACTGTTCAAGTTACACGCTCATCTCTGTGTGCTGGAGAGTATCCTCCGGCCTGGCGGGACTTCCCTCATGGCGAGCCCCTTGTCCCTTGGTTATTCCGTGGGTTACTACACCTCTATTGCGATTTCCGAGCTGCAAGAGCATATCACAGACATGATGAAGCGGGGTCTGCCGCTGGCAGAAGCCCCTGAGGAGTGGCCCAGAGTCTACGATACGATTGCCTATCTGCGAAGCGAGATGTTGACCGAAACGCGCGACCGTGCCAGAGAACAGCCTTATTTCTCTGCTTGTTACAGCCTGCTATGGATCAACTGGATTACCCCGAATCTAAGCGGACCGGAGCTGTACACCAAGGAGCTGGAGGAGCTGCAACAGGCCGGAGAAAAGCTAAGCGCCGCTTCCTCCCGCCATGCCCTGCTGCTGGCCGAGAGCCGGATGCATGCGCTGCTGCATGAGGATGCGGCCGCTATTGAGAAGCTGAACACAGCGTCCGAACGGCCCGGGCTGCACCCGGAGGAGCTGATGAGCTTCCTGCCTCCGCTGGCCGAAGCCGGTCAGTGGAGACGTCTGACCCTGTGGCTGGCCGCGCTCGGCCCGCTGCTGAACAGCCGAATGTACAATCTGCTGGATTATGCGGGCTACTGGGATGAGGCGGTGCGTCACCTGCCCGAAGAAGAGCCGCTGATGTGGGATACGCTGTCGGGAATGCTGCCGCTGTCACGCGAGATCTATGAAGTCCAGCTGCTCGCCTACGGCAAATGGCAGGAATGGATGGATATGCAGATCTCCTCCGGCCATCAGCCTTCCGACTTCCGGGTGAGCGACCTGCAGCCGATCGAGAAGAATGCACCGGAGCTGCTCCTGCCGTTCTACCATCAGGCAGTGGAGCGTTTCGTGCTGGACAAGAACCGGCACAGCTACAAAGCGGCCGTGAAGCTGCTGAAGCGGCTCGCCAAGCTGTACAAAAAACTGAAACGCGAAGCACGCTGGGAAGTGTTCCTGGACGGCTTCACAGACAGGCATAGCCGCCTGCGCGCCCTTCAGGAGGAGCTGCGGAAAGGAAAACTGATTCCATGAATATAAAGATGCGCAATATTACCGTTCAGCTCGCCCTCACCCAGTATGGCGATGCGCTGATCTACGGCGTGGATGACCGGGATGATTATATGCCCGGTGTCCAGCTCAAGCAGAAGCTGTTCGCCTGGCATGAGGAATCCTTCTACGGCACGGAGCTTAGCACCTCGAAGGCCGATGAGGTCGAGCTGGTGGTGCTGCCTGCCGAGCAGGTCCTGCCCTTCTTTGCCGACCTGCGGCTGCTTCAGCATGTCGGCTGGAGCTGGCAGGGCGATGCCCAGCTGTTAACCCGGCTGGCCCCGCTGCTGGCCGGAGTGCTGGAGGCCCGGCAGTATGCCCCGAGTTTCGCAGCCTACCGTGAAGGCCAGCTCCGCTGGGTCTGGGCAGAGCAAGCACTGGCGGAAGCCGCCGAAGCAGACTGGGACGATGCGGCCGCGCTGCATCGTCTTCAGGAGCGCAGCGGGTTCGCCGAAGGGCTGCAGGCCGCCTTCTCGGCGGCGGTCTTCCAGCGGTACTACAGCACCGAGGCACAGGCCGGTGATCTGCGCAGTGAATTCCCGCTGCTGTTCAGCGCAGGCGGGAGAAGCGCAGCCGGAATGGACGAAGACAGCTGGCTGATGTCCATCGGCTGGAAGGCAGACACCGCGCCGTTCCGGCCGGTGCTACAGCTGCTTGAGCCTGACGATGAGCTGCCGCACTGGCGGCTCCAGCTGCTCCTCCAGGACAAGCGCGACGAATCCGCGCTTGTGCCGCTGCGGCTCACCGGGGACGGCGAGCCGCATGGCACTTGGCCCGCAGCGTGGACAGAGCATGTCCACGAGCGCGCGGGTGGGTGGCTGTCACGGCTGCGTGACAGCCTTCCAGAGCACATCGGGCGCGGCGCCGATGTGCTGGCAGAGCCGCTGAGCGACGAGGTCGCGTGGCGGTTCCTCACGGCCGACAGCCGGCTCCTGCTGGAGGCCGGCTGGCAGGTGCTGCTGCCGGCGTGGTGGGAAGCCGCCAGCCGCAGGAAGCCGCGCCTGCGCGCGAAGATCAGCTCCGGCACGGCTGAGGGCAGCCGCGGGCAGTCGCTGTTCGGCCTCGATGCGCTGGTCGATTTCGACTGGCGCATCTCCATCGGCGACGCCGACCTGTCCGAGGCAGAGTTCGCGGACCTTGTCGCCCGCGGAGAACGCCTAGTCCAGTTCCGCGGCAAGTGGATTCCGCTGGACCCTGCGCTATTGGCGCAGATTCAGCGGGCCATGGCCGGAATGGACAAGTCGCGCGGCTTGTCCTTCCAGGATGTGCTGCAGCTGCACCTGCTAAGCAGCGGTGCAGACGGCGATTCAGAGGAAGCAGAAGCGCAGCGGGCCGAGGAAGAAGCGGTCCGCGTCCAGCTGGAGGTCGAGCTGAACGCCCATCTCGTGAAGCTGATCGGCCAGCTGGGGCAGCGCAGCCAGTGGCCGCAGCCGGAGGTGCCGGCCGGTCTGCGCGCCGAGCTTCGAAGCTACCAGCATGAGGGCTTCGCCTGGCTGGTGTTCCTCCGCCGCTTCGGGCTGGGCGCTTGCCTGGCCGATGACATGGGGCTTGGCAAGACGGTGCAGCTGATCGCCTACCTGCTCCATTTGAAGGAGCAGGAGGAGGAAGCGGCTGCTTCCGGCGTGCTCGTGGCCCGGCGGCAGACCGAACCGGCCGGCTGGCCTTCGCTGATCATCTGCCCGACCTCCGTGCTGGGCAACTGGCAGAAGGAACTACAGCGCTTCGCGCCTTCCCTGAACGTGATGCTGCATTATGGAAGCCGGCGGCTGGATGCCGGATATTTCTACGGCGCGGCCTCGCAGGCGGATGTCGTGCTTACCTCTTACGCTACTGCTTCACTAGACCAGGAGCTGCTGAAGCAGTTCACCTGGGCAACCGTATGCCTGGATGAAGCGCAGAATATCAAGAACGCCGGAACGAAGCAGTCCGCCGCTGTGCGCAGCTTCCCCGCCCTGCACCGGATCGCCCTGACCGGAACGCCGATTGAGAACAGGCTGTCCGAGCTGTGGTCGATCTACGATTTCATTACACCAGGTTATCTGGGCAGCCCGAAGGGGTTCCAGGACCGGTTCGCAAATGCCATTGAGAAGGAACGCAATGCCGAGCGGACCGCAGATTTGCAGCGGCTGGTCAAGCCGTTCATGCTGCGCCGCAAGAAGAAGGACCCGGCCATTCAGCTTGATCTCCCGGATAAAAATGAGATGAAGACCTACATCAACCTGACGGCCGAGCAGGCCGCACTCTACGACCAGAACGTGAACAGCCTGCTTGAACGGATGCAGAAGCTGGAGGGCATCGAACGGAAGGGAGCCATTCTGGCCGCCTTGACCAGCCTGAAGCAGCTCTGCGACCATCCGATGCTGCTGACCAAGGAGGCACTGCCTGAGCCGGAAGCGGGTAGCGCTCTGGACACCTCCTCCTTGATCGAACGCTCTGCGAAGCTGGAACGGCTGCTGGCGATGGTCCGCGAGCTGCGCGAGGAGAACGAGCGCTGCCTGATCTTCACCCAGTATGTAGGCATGGGTAAAATGCTCCAGGCCGTACTTCAGCAGGAGCTTCAGGAACCTGTGCTGTACCTGAACGGCAGCACGCCGAAGAACACGCGTGACCGTATGATTGAGCGGTTCCAGGCTTCCGCACTGCCCGCGGGCGAAGCCGCTGCAGATGCAGCCGCCGGAGCACAGCCGTCCGATCAGCCGAATGTATTCATCCTCTCGCTCAAAGCGGGCGGGGTCGGCCTCAACCTGACGGCCGCCAATCATGTGTTCCATTTCGACCGCTGGTGGAATCCGGCGGTGGAGAATCAGGCCACTGACCGTGCCTACCGCATGGGCCAGACCCGGGATGTACAGGTGCATAAGTTCATCTCGCTCGGCACGCTGGAGGAGAAGATTGACGAGATGCTGGAGAGCAAGCAGCAGCTCAGCGACGACGTCATCTCCGGCTCCGAGGGCTGGATCACCGAGCTGTCCACGGACGCGCTGAAGGATCTGTTCACGCTGCGCCGGGAATGGGTGGGATAACCCGCCGCTGCGGATATCCCCCTGCTTCGGCTATCTTTTATATGCTACAGGTCTGTCATTGGTCTGTTACCGGCCACCCAACGCAGCAGTACTGATCCTCCACCTTCGGTCTTCACCATTGCTCTGACATTCGGAAGGTAGCCGCCACATTGTCCTCACCGGCAAGCGAGCTGACCACCAGCGTGACCGGTAATAGCTGAAGATCGTAGGCGAGCCGCTGATTCAGCAGATTCACCGCCACATTCTGGTACGCTCCGGATATGCCGGAGCCGATGCCTTGAGTGAGCATCCGTCCGCCTGTGACCGTTGTACAGGTATAATTCACCAACAGCGCTGTTTCAGTGACGGGGATAGACGTAGTAGGCGTAGGGTAATTCACAAAAGTTCCATTAACCGTCCCCCCGGCTACCACCTTATAGCGGATAGGGGTAGAGGCCAGAATCTCCAGCCCGTCTGGAACGATCTCGGCGGCCACTGCTTCAGGAACGGCGAACGTGGTGCTTCTGCGGAAGCTGATGGCTGCGGTGTCGCTGCTCGTTACGGGGATATTGTTACGAAACTCTGAGGTAATCCGGCTAAGCGCCATGGGCTGCAGGGGAACGGGAATCCAGACTCCGCCGCTGTCCACCAGATAGATGCGGACCCGGATCTGATCCTGGGAGTAGGAAATATTGAATTGGAAAAAATTATGCGTAATATTATACGTTTTGGTCACAACTTCCCGATAGTTCGACTCAAACAACTCCTGTGCGAACAGCGTTGAGGGACTTACATCATTGTTGTAACCGGTCAAATAGATCGTTCCCTGAGCTATCCCGTTGTTCACTACCTTCACTACTGCCTGACTGATGAGTCCTGCTCCCGGGGTAAGGTTCTTTGTTAACATATTGGTTGTCAGTATAGGCATAGTTATCACCCTCCGTTAGAGCTGTGTTCAATAGGATATGCAGAGGGAATTGGAAGTTTCTGATCGGCTTTCAGAGCATGGCAGTTGTCAACCCACTGACGCTCCCGCCCCTGGAGATTGTTGCCAGATGACAAGGACTGTGCTAAAATCAATGTAACTTTTTTAGAACGGAGGGTTGCGTGTGATAGACTATATCCGGATTCGCACTTTGCGCGGCTAATTATTTTCCCATAGCGCGAAAGCTCTGCCTTGTGCAGAGGACTCAGGATAAGTCTGTCCATAACACGTAACCCATAGCATACACCTGTTAATCCGCAACCTGTACGCTGATACCCGGAACCAGTACACTATGCCCACTAGGGCCTGTATCCGCTCCGCCAGGATCTCTGCGTTTGCCGGGAGGATTAGCTCTATATCTTTTTAAGTTGCCGGAGCCCTTCGCCCCTGCCGCTTGAACCTTCATGGTGTCTATGGCAAGCATGGCCGTATAGCTGCTCCCGCACAGCGGGCTATACCAGACTTTATTCTGTTGTTCCTCCACCTACTGTTAGCACAGGCAGACTGCCTGTGCTTTTTTGATGCCCAAATTACACTATGGAGGTTGATCTATATATGGAACCCGTACAACAGAAAGCCGTTATCGTCGGCATGCAGCTGCAGAACGACACGAACTTTGCTTATTCGATGGAGGAGCTGCGCAATCTGGCAGCCGCCTGCGAGATTGAGGTCGTGGCTGAGCTTAGCCAGAAATCCAGCCGGGTGAACCCGTCGCATTACATCGGGACCGGCAAAATCCAGGAGCTGGCGCTGCTGATGGACCAGCACGAAGCACCGATCGTTATTTTCAATGATGAGCTGTCACCCTCCCAGATCCGCAACTTGGAGTCATCACTGGACCGCCAGGTCATTGACCGGACGATTCTGATTCTGAATATCTTCGCCTCGCGGGCGAAGACCAAGGAAGCCCAGCTTCAGGTAGAGGTCGCACAGCTGCAATATATGCTTCCCCGCCTGAGCGGCCTGCGTGAGTCTCTCGGCAGACAGGGCGGCGGGGCCGGTCTGAAGAATAGAGGGGCCGGGGAAACCAAGCTGGAGCTGGACCGCAGACGGATTGAAGAGCGGATCTCCGTATTGCAGTTAGAGCTGCAGACGCAGGTCGCCCGGCGCCAGATCCAGCGTAAGCAGCGGCATAAGAACGAGGTGCCTGTGGTCTGTCTGGTCGGCTACACCAACACCGGCAAGTCCAGCTTAATGAACACCCTGGTGGAGACCTATCATCCCGGTTCGGGCAAAGGCGTGCTCGCCAAGGATATGCTGTTCGCCACGCTTGAGACCTCGGTGCGCAGCATTGCGCTGCCCGATCACAAGACCTTCCTGCTAACCGACACCGTAGGATTCGTCAGCCAGCTGCCCCATCATCTGGTGAAGGCGTTCCGCTCGACCCTGGAGGAGGTAACAGAAGCGGATTTGCTGATTCATGTCGTCGATATTGCCGATCCGCAGCATGAGCAGCATATGGCTGTAACGTTCGAGACCCTGAAGGCGCTGGGCGCTGACGGAATTCCTACCCTGTACGCCTACAACAAGGCCGATCTGAGGGAGGAGCCTTACCCGCAGGTGGAGGGGAACTCTGTAACCCTGTCTGCTAAGAAAAACCGCGGGATCGCCGAGCTGGTCACTCTGATCCGCAGCTGCATCTTCACCGACTATGTACAGTGTGAGATTCTAGTCCCGTTCGACCGGGGCAGCATTGTCTCCTACTTCAATGAACATGCCGATGTGCAGTCCGTGAGCTACGAAGAGCAGGGCACACGCCTGAAGCTGGAATGCCGGGCCGCCGATTACGAGCGGTTCAGAGATGATTTTATAGAGCTGCCGCAATAAAATCACTGAATGTCACAGGAGCTGGTCCCCGCATCACGGGGGCCAGCTCCTTGTGTTGTAGCCGGTTTTCACATACGCTCTGAAGTGTTCTTTCCTTACATGGCGGTGCTCCGCCTATCTCTTGCCAATTCTTAGCGTTTCCTCTCACGGACCCGCTTGTATGGATCGCATTGTTGCATCATTTGCAGGAATTCCGGTGATAAGAGCAAGTTAGCACTGGCTTTGTTGCCTTTCATGCAGGATTTCAGCATAAGCCGCTTCTATTGGGCAATGTTGCTGCACTTTTTGCAGGATTTCTCTAAAATGTTACGGGCTGCGGAGCATGGGGTCCATCCCTCATCGCAGCAGCATCGATTGTATTCGGTTTTTCACATACATTTGGTTCATGTGCCTTCGCACTCACCATTGTATTCGGTTTTTCACATACATTTTGTCATCGGCCGTTGTACCAGCAAATTGTTTTCGGTTTTTCGCATACGTTCAGCCTTTGTCCGGTGATATCAGGAGCTCTCGCGGAGCGGGCCGCAGGTTAAGTGCGAATCCGCCTTTCATGCTTTTTACGCTTTTTTCGACTTTTACACCCCGCTCTCCCTTCTCAGCATCCGTTTTATCCGTTTCATTCACATCATTCGATTCGTTGGCTTTATTCGCTCTCTCTGCCGCCTCCTCTCCTTCATCTCCCTGCGCTCTGTCCTCTTCGTGCTCTACGCCGCTGCTAACCCGCAGCCCGCCCTCATCCGTCAGCTCCAGAAGTGGGGCAGAGTTCAATCCCCCCTCCTCCTGAACCGCCAGAGAGAACACCAGCGCAGCCTGCTGCATGGAGGTGAAGTCCAGCATCCTGCGCGGACCGGCGTAGAGAATCATATCGATATTCATCCGGCCGTCTGCCTTATGAAGTTCCCACACCAATCGGTTGCCTGCATCCGCTTGCCCGCTGAATGCCGCGAACCAGGTTGTCAGGCGAAACTCCGTTCCTGCAATGGTGATAACCGTACCTTCTTCTGTTAATGCGGCTGTAACTCCCTCCAGAGCGCCGCCAACCTCCAGCCGCAGCCGCAGGTCCGAAGCCGCAATCACACCGCCGGTCCGGTCCAGATTCGGATGGGTATCCCCGCCATCTGTCATGAAATCGATCCCGAACAGCACACGGCCTGCTTCCTGCAGCGATTGGAAGCGTGCGGAGCAGTAGTCATAGCCGTCATGCAGGCAGCGGAGCCGGAGATATGAGGGCTGTCCGTTATTATTGGCATAGATCAGCAGCGGCCGTCTTTGGTTCCACAGATCACTATGGGTGAAGGAGCCCATGCTCCACTGCGGAGTCATATAAGTGACCGCCCACTTGCCGTCATACCCCTGATTGTGATTTTGCACCTGACCCTGCTCCTGATCCCGACCTTGCTCCTGATCCCGACCTTGCTCCTGACCCTGACCTTGCTCCTGATCCCGACCTTGCTCCCGATTCCGCTCCTGATCCCATTCCTGATCCCGCCCTTGTTCCTGGCCCAACTCCCGCTTCCGCTCTTTCCCTGTCCCCTGCTCCTGCCCTTTCTCCTCCCCTTCCAAGCGTTGCCTTATCTCCTTCGTCTCAGGAACCTTGAAGCCCTTCAGATAGGCAGGGGGACAATGAATGCCGCTCATATACCATTCCTCTTCGTAGGGCAGCTCCTCCCATGGGAAGAACATCACGGCTCCTCCTGTCGCCAGTTGCAGAAACGCCTTGCTCTGGTCCTCCAGCAGCACTCCGTAACAGCGGGAATGCGGGCCGGACCACTGGGCCGTGGCGGGGTGATAATACCCGGCCACGGTCCTCCAGGTCAGCTCTAGCAGCTCTCTGGTCCATGCCTTAACCCTGCTGTCCGAGGTCTCGGACTGAAGCTTCGACAGCTCCAGAATGGCAATGTAGGTGTAGATTGGGCTGTTATATTCCTGAAAAGCCCCATGCTTCAGGGTATGAGCATGCAGCTTCCTGAGCCGCTCCAGCCCATAGTCCGCATAATCCTTACGCCCCAGCTTCT
Source organism: Paenibacillus rhizoplanae (assembly GCF_042684125.1). Taxonomy (NCBI): domain Bacteria; kingdom Bacillati; phylum Bacillota; class Bacilli; order Caryophanales; family Paenibacillaceae; genus Paenibacillus; species Paenibacillus rhizoplanae. The sequence continues at coordinate 118,902 of NZ_JBHUKY010000013.1, forward strand.
CCCCGGCAATTCTGGTCACGAACGCGCCAATAATCGCAATATTGGTATAATCCGGTCCGACATTGCGCCGGATAATGGCTTCGCAGGCACACTCTATGGACAAGACGGCCGCCTCCCTCAGATCGTCCTGGAAGCGGTGACCGTGGCGCGAAAGGGCCTGCACCAGACGGCTGCCGCAGAAATCAGCCCAATTCCAGTCCGGCGGAGCCATCTGGTCCAGCGGCTCCTCATAGAACCAGGACCAGATGCCGAAGGTATCATGCGCCGGGTCCGTATCCTGCAAGGAGATGACCTGCCGGATAATATCGAATGCCCGCTCTTCATAACGGGCCAGCTCCGTGTCAAGCAGTCCAAGCGCATAGCTGAGCGAGTCTCTGGTGGAGTGGATGAACTCCGCCTGCTTCAGCGTCGTATGATACCCCGGGCTGCTGAACGGAGAGCGCAGCATGCAGATGGCCGAATCGTAGCGGGATTCCAGCCCGGCCATCTTATGGATCAGCCGTTGCCGCTGATCCACCCCTCCACCCGCAGCTTCTGCGTTATCCTTCACCGTCATCCCCCCCGGATTGCGCCTGACGTTGCTGACCCCCTTGACACTCTGGATGTTCTTGAAGCCCCTGGTCCTCTTGTCCTCCCAGACACTCCTGACGTCCCTGGCGCTTCAGACACTCCTGATGCCCCTGACCCTCTAGCCTATCCTCCATTTGCCCCAGATCCAATGCCTCTGTCAGCAGCTGCATCACCAGCCCTTGCCCGTACAGTGCCGGATATCTCTCAATGGTGTTATAGGCTGCTATCGACGGCATGACCGGGGTGCCTCCCGAGACCCCCTGCACCTCACCGTCTTCATGGATAAGCGGAAGAATTCCCGCAAGGGCCGCCTCCGCGCTCTCCAGATAGGCATCCTCCAGCAGTCCGCTCTTCACCGCCTTCAGGAAGCCGCAGGCAATACCGGCGCTGGCCGAGGTCTCCTCGTAATAATCCGGCTGATCGAGCACTGTATGCCACAAGCCGCCGGCCCCCTGCGCCTGCCGCAGGGCAGAAGCAAGCCTGCGGTAGCGGCTGTACAGCTCCTGTGGAATAGCAGTCAGGCTTCCGGTCCCGGCCACAATCTCCGGGACCGCAAGTGCCACCCAGGCATTGGCCCGGGCCCAGCGGGCTGCCGACATATGGCTGCCTGCCCGGCTGTTCCAGCCATGGAATAGCAGCCCCGTCGCCGGGTCCTGGAGCAGCCGAAGGTGCTGCACGGTCTGCTGCACGGCGGCGGCAGCAAGCTCCTGGTCGCCGGTCAGACCGGCAAGCCGGGCCAGGAACAGCACGGCCATATACACCGTATCGGCCCAAACCTGTTCCGGGAATTCCACCGCCTCTGTCACCGTATGCTCCAGTGCCCCTTCCCGGGTCCGGGGGGCAGTCTTCAGCATCCATGCTGCAACCTCTTGAGCCCGGCTGAGAAACCATGGGTCCCCGGTCAGCCGGTACAGCTCAGGAAAGAGCGCGTAGGGAGCCAGGGAATTGATAACCCGAACCCCCTCGGCCTTCTGCTTATTCCGGTTCACCCAGTGCAGCAGGTAGTCCGTCACCTCTTCTTTATCAGTCGCCGTACCATATTCCAGTAATGAGATTACGCCCACGCCGGGCACCCAGTCCCAATGATCTATATCCATTCCCCAATTCCCTTGGTGCCTTTCAAGACGCATATATTCAAAGATCTGGCGCAGCTTCGCCTCCAGTTCCCGCTTCCTGCCCGCTGCCCGTTTTGCCTCTGATTCCTGTTTCGCACTCAAGATGTCTGAAGCCTCCCCGAACCGTAATCGCCCTCTCAAATCTCCGCTTTCACCGGGGAGCTTCCCTGAAACGGAATCTCTCCGAACAGCGCCTTAACCGTCAGCTCTACTGTATCTTCATGCAGAGAATACGCATTCACCAGGGTATCTAAGAAGGGAATGTCCTGCAGCAGATACGGCGTAGCGAACGAAATGCCGATCGGCCGGACTGTCTCCGCATGCTGCATGGCCCAGATGGCTTTGGCTGCTTCGCCCACCGGACGGGCGGTATTCATCATTCCGTGTAGCGGAAGGAAATAAGGGGCGAAGGCGGCATCCCAGCGGACCCCGGACAGCTCCCATTGCCGCAGCGTCGTCAGCGGCTCGAATTCATCCAGAATATCGACCTCTAGCCCCCGGGTCTTAAGCTGCTCCACAAAAAGATTCATCCGCTCATATCTGCGACCCTCCGTCACCTTGTTCAGCATGATGACCAGCACCCGGCGGACCGCCCCGGGATTCAGCGGCAGCTGGCCGGTGCGGTTGCGGACCAGGGTAATGCAGCGCCCGGCCAGCTCGCGGCTGAATTGTCTGACCTGCCGGTCCAGGCCGGGCGGCAGCTTGTCGTCCAGCAGCGGCAGCGCCCGGCCATCCTCTCCCCCGGCGCGGGCAGCGTGCACGCCAAGCCGCGCCTTCAGCTCCAGTATCCGCCGGACGCTGGCCTTCAGCCGTTCCCGGCTGACGCGCCCGTCTTCCACCGCCTGCTCCATCACTGCAAAGTACCGCACTCCCGGCCAGAGCAGCACATCCGTACCGCAATTGAAGCAGTCTATGATGCGCTGCGTGTAGTCTCCCCAGGATAAGAATCCGCCCATATCCAGCGCATCTGATAACACCACTCCATCGAAGCCCAGCCGCTCCCGCAGCAGCCCTGTTGTAATCCGCTCCGAGACGGTTGCCGGGACCGGCTTCGATCCAGCGCCGCCTGCTCCGTCTTCGATCCAGGAAAGGGCAATATGTCCGGTCATATAGGACATCACACCCTGGCTAATCATCTCCCCGGCAACCCGCCCGTACGTGGAGAACCAGTCCTCTTCCGATAAGCTGTTCACCGTAGTAATGATATGCTGATCCCTGTAATCGACCCCATCACCGGGAAAATGCTTGGCGCAGGCCGCAAGGCCATGCTCCTGCATGCCCCGCATAACAGCGGCGGACAGGCGTGCCGCCCGTCCAGCCTCATCGCCAAAACAACGGGTCGTAATAACGGGATTCATCCAGTTCAGCAGCAGGTCGGTGCCTGGGGCCAGCGCCCAGGTGAACCCCGCAGCCCGCCCTTCCAGCGCGGTATATTTGCCGTATTCATACGCCAGGGCTTCATCATCGGCGGCGGCAAGCGCAAGGAGCGGCGGGAAGGCCGTGAGACTTCTCACGGCCGAGCCTGCCCCGAATTCCAGATCACCGGAGAACAGCAGCGGGAACCTGCTGATGCCCTGCAGCATTGCCGCCCAGTCCCGGTAATCCTCCGCTTTGCCCGCGGCCTTCTGAATAACCTCCCCGCCGATGAAGAAGCTGCCCACCGGATACTGCTCCAGATATCTGCGCAGACCCGCTTCATCATCTCCCTTGAACGGCAGTCTGCCTGCGTGGTCCTGCATTGTCTGCCCGATCAGCTCACGGAGGCTCATCGCTTCAAGCGTACCCTCTACCCACTCCTGTTCTTCCTTGCTTAACGGCTTCTGCATCATTCATACTCCTCCCGGCAGGTTCTGTTCTGAGTCCAGTGTACCGGATCGCGAAGCTGCTCTACATACAGCCAGCTATAATATAAGTTCAATATTCTACAAACTGCCTGCGCGGATATGCCCAGCGGCTGAATAGCCCGTCAGGGCAAGCTGATCTCCAGCGCCTGTGCCCGCTTGTTATTCTCCTTGTTCATCTCCGCATACCGCCAGATATCATTCACAAAAAAGCTGACCGTAAACTCGCCGATGGTCGGCACCGTCCACCGGGGGGTACCCTGCGCACTGGCGTTAGCCGTCAGTGTAATCTCCTCGCCCGGCTGAATCACACTGGTATTCGTGTCCGTCCACGAGACCACCCCGCCGTTGACCGAGAAGGCGCCACCGGTAATCTGCCCGAGTCCGGTCGAAGCATTCAGCGGTGTGGGACGGACGCCGATGTTCTTCACTTTGGCCCAGAAGATCAGGGAGTCGCCCAGCTGCGGCGTGCTATGCGCAGAAGGGCTTCCGTCGCTGTTCACAATATGCCAGCCGATATCCGTCACCGTCAGATCCGGTCCTGGCACGGGCAATACAGACTCGTAGCTCTCATATTCCAGCCCGCTGACCATGACCTTCCCACCGTTGCCTGCAATCTCAATCCGGTGCAGCCCATATGCTAGGCCCGTCAGCTCGTAGACGATTTTATGATCGCCCTCCAGCCCTGCCTGCGGAATCACTACAGTCTCCTTAAACTCGCCATCGACGTAGACATCTGCACTGCCCATATCGCTCTTGATATCCGATCTCCAGCGGACACCGATACCATTGAAGCTGAAGGCAGCCGTGGCATCCTCCTCATAGGTCACATGGGAGACTCCATTGGGCGCAGGGGTGAATCCAACATAGTCAATGTAAGGATGATCATGTGCGGCCGGATACCAGTGGGAGAGCGGAACATACAGCCCTTCCTCCAGCTTGAAGTAGTCGAGATTTGCCCCTTTCCCCGCCGAGGTGAAGCTGATTGTGTTATAGCCCGGCTGGAGGGTAATCCCATACTGCCGTGCGGTCAGATTCGCGGTCCAGCTTCCCGTAGAAGGCAGGGTTACTGTGGACTGTTTCACGCCGTTCACGAGAATGTTTTTCTTCGATTCTTCGTTGGAAGCGTATACAATTGTTAAGGTGTAGCTGCCCCCGTTCACGGAATGGAAGCCTTGGATCGTTAAGCCTCCGCTATGCGTCTGTTCGACGACCTTGCCGCCCGAGGCGCTGCTGTTATTGCCGGTCTTCAGCGGCAGGGCGAAGGCGGTAGCTTCGGCCTCGAACTTGGACGGATCTCCTGCGGCATGCGGTGTAATGGGCATGACCGGTGTGGTCGCTGATACGGCTGCGCTGAGAGGCGATACATTGCCGGAGTCATCCACGGCCTGCACTGTGTAGCTGTAAGAGGTCTGGGGCGCTACGGTATAGTCACTCCAGAAGGTCAGCCGTCCCGGAATGTTGATCACTGGAGCTGCTCCGCCGTCACGGTAGACGTTATAGCTGACGACAGCATCATTGTCTGTAGAGGCCGCCCAGGTCAGCCGGATCTGCTCATGGCTGACGGCTGTTGCCGCAGGATTGCCCGGAGAAGCAGGCAGCGTATTGTCCTGCTCATCCAGGATGTACTGGACCGTCTCTCCCGCGTCCAGTGCTACTGTAAGTGTAATGTACGGGTCTGCCGTAAGCTCCACGCGGGAGTAGGCGGCGGCGTACGTCTCTCCTGGACCAAACCGCTCCCCGGCATACACTCCGCTGGAAGGCATGGCAACCCGGACCTGCATCGTGACCGGAGTTTTCTCGAAATTCACGAAGTTCAGCAGGATTTTATCCGCAGCCGCCCCGATGGCCGAAGTGCCCAGCGCCGAGGTATCCACTGCGCGGAAATATGCCTTCAGCCCGGTCAGCTCAGCCGGATTCAGCATCTCGTAGCCCAGCGGGCTTCCATGCGTAGCGTACGCGGCGGCCAGTCTGCGGAACGTCTTCAGCCGGGTCTCCCCGGATTCGTTGATATTGGCCGGTACCGCCGCTGTATCTTCATAGCGGTGCGTGTTCCAATTAATCGCAGAATCGAACAGCCCAAACTCCGTCCCGTCATTGAAGAAAGCGGCGTGCTGCATAATATGATCGACATAACCGATATTCCCCCGCAGCTCCCGGTCAAAAGCAGAAGCGAACCTGTAAGCATACGTGCCGTATTTCGTATTGTCGGAATGATTGTCGTTGCTGCCGGTCTCGCTCATGGCCATTTCTTTGCCGAAGCCTTCCTCCGAATCGCCATACACCCGCAGATTCTCATACAGGCTGCCTCCCGGCAACGGCTGGACCCCGGTCCCGCCATAGCTGTGTCCGTTAGACACATCCGACAGCGCTTCAATCGGTGCCCGCTGGGCGGCATCCCGTTCCCAGCCGTCAGGGCTTCCATTATACGGCCAGTATGCCCAGCCTGGGGCGACAATTTTCAGGTACGGCTGGCCGTTCGTCTGCCTCTCCTCGTCCATCATTTCATGAAGCGCCAGCACCGCCTTCTGTGCCCAGCCGAACAATCCCGGCTCATTGCCTGTCTCGGCATACTCGTAAAGATCGCCGAATTTGGTGACAAATCCGCTATAATAGCTTCTCAGCGCAGAGCTGATCGTCCCTGCCGCCAGCTCACTGTTAGTCTTCCAGTTGCCGCCGATGATATTGACCATCGGGGTAAGGTTGAGGTCGCGCAGTGTCTCCAGGTACTTGCGGCCCTGCGGGTCCCAGCCTGCGCTGGTATCGGACCAGAAGGAGGTGCGCATCCAGTTGCCGCTATAGGCAATGCCCAGCCACTTGGCCATCGGGGCCAGATGGCGGATCGCATGCTCGTCATACCGGAAGGTCGAGGCGGCAATCGTGCTTCCCAGGTGGACATACCGTCCGTGGATAGGCTCGTCGGCTGGCTCAGTCAATGCGCCCAGCCTGAGATAATCCCATTCGAACCACAGATACTTGTCACCGTCATATCCGGGAGACTGGGGATCTGCGTATAGCCCGCGGTCCACGGTCAGCTTCAGCTCATTGCTGCCAATCTTCAGCTGTTCTGAGGGAATGTAGAGTCTATAGGTTTCTTTCCATGTGTTCGTAAGGGGGGTCTCTCCGTCGTTCAGCCCGGTAATCTGAATCAGCCCGCTGAAGCCGCCATTGGTGAATACGGCCAGCTGCGGAATAGCGGTGCTTGCATCCAGTACCTTGAAGCTGAACTCCACACCATAGAGGGGGACTTCCGTAAGATTGAAGCTTAGCTCCATCGCCGCATTGCGGTCTAGCTTCATGCCGCGGGAGATCGTATTCCAGTTCAGGGGATTTACGGGGAGGGTAATATTCTCACTGTACACATCCTGATACACTGTAAATTCTGCGGAGCTGTCATCCTGCTCGCCCACCTGCCAGAGCAGCGGAGACGGCTGGTAGGTATCCTCTGTGACTGTGCTTTTATTTACATGTTCTTCCACAATCACCTGTGCAGGCGGCATTTCGGCAGAGCTAATTCGTGCTCCGGGCAATGAAGCGGACATCCATACCAGCACTGCAATGAGCAATTTACCTGTGATTCTCTGAATTCGCATAATAACACCCTCTCTTGATCAGATAGGGGCTCCCCAAAGGCTGGATTAGCGAAAGAGAATACCCGGTACCTGCCACAGGCGGGCGCTTTGGCTGCTTGCGGCAGGGTAACGGGCGTGCTATGGCCTCTACTGCTTATTTGGCGGCCAGAAAAGCGTCGAGCTGACTCTGAATTTCCGTAATCACAGCGTCCAGGCCTGCGGCCTTCAGCTTGCTGTTCATCTCCTTCAGGACCGGTTCAGGGTCCTTTTCCCCGGAGTACAGGGTGTTCTTATACTGCTTCGTGATGTTGATCAGCGCCCCGATCTGCGACTGCACCTTGGTTGAATCGAACACAAACCCGATGACCGGTGAAATATTCGAATTCTTATTCCAGTCCGTATAGAGCTGCACACGCTTCGGATCTTCATCCTTATTCAGGTAATTCAGCAGCACATTGCCGATCATCCAGGAAGATACGGAGTTATAGCCGCTGTCCGCAATGAATTCCACGGTGTTATTCTCCAGCTTCTTGTAATGCTTGCCCTCAATGCCGAAGGTCAGCAGGTTGTAGAGCACCGGATCGGTGTGAAGCAGGTTCATGAACATCATGGCCCGCTCGGGGTTCTTCGAGGTTCTGGAGATGGCGAGCATGGAGCCTTGCAGACTCTTGGTGCTGACCTGAACAGGCAGCAGCGTCTTGATAATCATCGGCTTCTCGGCAAGCCGGGTCCAGTCATTGGTGGAGGTCGGATTCATGTTGCCGTAGACGAACCAGGCTTTGCCGCTTTTGACCGCATCCTTCAGCTCGGTCTTGTCTGTGGCTCCGTTCTTGTTGATATAGCCCGCTTCATACCAGCTGCGGATCAGCTTCAGCCGCTGCGTCATGGCCGGCGTGTCATATTCGTTGAACACCTTCATGGTCTTGTAATCAAGCAGGGTTGGGATATCGTTGCTGCCGTCGAGATCCTCACTGTCCGGATAGGCGGTGAACCAGTGCAGGCTGTCGGTATGGTTCATGAACAGCGGCGAGAGGGCCGGCTCCTTCTCCTTAATCGTCTTCAGCATCGGCTCGATATCCTCCAGCTTCTGGAGGCTGTTCACATCGAAGCCGTATTTATCCACAATCGCCTTGTCAAAAGCAAACCCGACCGACTGCCCCAGCTCCTTCTCAGTTGGAACCGCATACAAATGTCCGTTGACGGTAGCTGCCTGCAGGTAAGCCGGATTGATCTGTGCCTTCGTCTCCTTGGCATAGGTGTCCAGCAGCTCCTCCAGCGGCAGATACGCCCCCTTCGCGGCATTGGTCATGAAGTTCCAGGTATAGACCATGTCGAACACCTCGCCGGACTGGATCATCAGATTGACCTTGTCGGCCGGTTTGTCCCAGCTCAGCTGGTTAATCTTGATTGTGGCATTGATTTTGTCCTTCAGATAAGCATTGATCTCCTGCTCCACGGACGCCACATCCTTATCCGGGCCGCCGGGCAGATACAGGGACAACTCCACCGGCTCAAGCGCACCCGGCACCTCCGTTCCGCTTGCCTCCGTTCCTGTAGCTTCCTTCGTTGCGGCAGGAGCTGTGGTGCTTTCTCCCGCTTTCTCTGTAGGCGCAGCTGTATTGCCATTGTTCCCCGCACATCCGGCCAGGGTGAATCCGGCTATCAGCACAAGCGACAACAGCAGACCTGTGACTTTTTTACCTGCCATACTTTTTTCCTCCCCTTGATAGAACAGATATATGCTAATCGGTAGGTTCCGAGGTTAGCCTTTGATAGAGCCGAGCGTCAGTCCTTTGATGAAATACCGCTGGAAGAACGGATAGGCCAGCACAATCGGCCCAATGCCGATCAGCGCCATCGCCATACGGATCGTTTCCCCCGGCAATTTGGCCAGCTCGGTGGCCGAGCCTTGAATAAGTGCCCCGTTGCGGCTCAGGTAGTCGGCCTGGGAGATCATTTTGTACATGAGATATTGGAGGGAGTAGAGGTCAGTATCAGTGATGAAGATCATGCTGTTGAACCAGTCGTTCCAGTAATGCAGGGTATTGAACAGCCCGATCGTGGCGAACACCGGCAGGGACAGCGGAAATACAATATTGAAGAAGGTCCGCAGCTCGCCGGCCCCGTCAATCGTAGAGGCTTCAATCAGCGCGGGCGGCACACTCATCTGGAAGTACGTCTTCATAATCAGCACATTGAACGGGGACAGCAGCATCGGCACGACCAGCGCCCAGATAGAGTTCTTGAGGTCGAGAACCTGAGTGTAGACCATATACCACGGTACCAGCCCGCCGCCGAACAGCATGGTGAAAAAGATCAGGAAAGCGAACACCCCGCGATACCGGAAATCCGCCCGCGATATCGGGTACGCATACAGAGAAGAGAGGAACACACTCGCCAGCGTTCCGGTGATCGTGACGAAGAATGAGATGCCGTAGGCCCGCAGCACCACACTGTAATCCTTGAATAGATAGGCGTAAGCCTCCAGGCTAAGCTTCTCCGGAATGAATTGATAGCCATTGCGGACGATGTAATCGTAATCGGTGATGGAGATCATGAAGACCAGTATAATCGGCAGCAGACAGGCCAGGGACAGGATGATAAAAATAATATGGAGGAGAACGTTAGTGAAGCGGGATATTTCGTTATTAGCCACGGATTTCCACTCCTTCTACAGGGTACGTGTGCTGCCTGACTTTTAGCTAGAAAACCGCCTGATCCTTGTCAACCTTACGCACGATCCAGTTCGAGCCGAGGACCAGGAAAAAGCCGACCACCGATTGGTATAATCCGGCCGCTGCGGACATCCCCAGGTTACCCATATTAATCAGCGCGTTATAGACGTAGGTGTCGATGACCAGTGTAGTCGGGTACAGCGCCCCGGAGTTCAGTGTGGTCTGGTAGAACAGCCCGAAGTCGGAGCGGAAGATGCCCCCGATGGCCAGAATCGTTGTAATAATAATGACCGGCCGGATGAGCGGAATGGTAATGTGCAGAATCTGCTTCCACTTGCTGGCACCGTCGATCAGGGCCGCTTCATAGTACTCATTGTCAATACCGATGATCGCCGCCAGATAGATGACACAGCCATAGCCCACCCCTTTCCAGAGATTGATCAGCGGCAGAATGAACGGCCAGTACTTCGGCTCCGAATACCAGTTCAGCTCATCCAACCCGAACAGGGCGAAGACTCCTTTATTGATGAAACCGTATTCAACATTTAGAAAAGCGAATACCAGATAGCTCACCACCACCATCGACAAAAAGTAGGGAAAGAACAGGATGCTCTGATAGAATTTGGCGGCCAGCTTGTTCCTCAGCTCATTCAGAGCCACCGCGATGGATACGGCGAAGAGCAGATTAAACACAATGAACACGAAGTTGTAAAGCACCGTATTGCGCGTGATAATCCAGGCATCCGAGGTGGCGAACAGGAATTTGAAGTTATCCAGCCCAACCCACGGACTGCCAAGAATCCCGTCCACATAGTTGATATTCTTGAACGCAATCACAATTCCGAACATTGGCAGATAATTATTGATCAGCAAAAACACTACGCCCGGCAGCAGCATCAGCAGCAGCACCTTATGCTTCAGCAGATGCTTCAGCCCGTGTCTCTTTTTCGTCTTCATAACCATTGTCTTCCGCCTCCCGTGTTCCTTCAGCAGTCCCTCTCTTCCCTGACTTAAGTGTACCCGCAGGCGGCTCCATGCTAAATAAGGCCATCTATAATAAAAGTTCAAAATCCTACGGAGTTTGGAATGCAAAGGAGCGGAATCAACAAAACACAAAAAGGCGCTCCGCGATGATCGCGTGGAACGCTCTTTTAGCTGAAGCTTAAGGGTCTGGTCTTGCCTGCCGGGACTAGGTCAGTCTGTGAACAGACCACACAATGCCCGAAGAGACACCTCCAAGATCAAGCGGAATTGTTAATCCGTCTGCTTCATAGAAGAGTCCGATCACATCGCCTGCCGTCAGTTCAACTTCACCTGCCAATGTTACCGTACCATTACCAAGGATTGTCCGCAGAGACAGCAGAAGCGCAATGTTAACATTCAGCAGCGGGAACAATCCGGTTACCAGATCTGTTACTGTCGGTGATGTTCTCCGCACTACAAAAGCCGGATCAATTCCCGCTCCCAATGCAACCGAGATGGCAGCCGTAGTGCTGTAGTTAATGGTTGCCTCAAACGAATATCTGCCGGATACCGGTATCGTGTAGTTGCCCGTAGTCTCATTAAATGTCGCACTGTCATAGTAAGGCGAAGTAACAGTCCAACCCGTAAGCTGCGTACTGGTCGCGGCCGAGAACGTCGGCAGGAATGCAGAGAACCCTTCCGTTGCAGCATTCGGGCCGGTTGCTCCGGTTGCTCCAGTTACCCCAGTTTCACCCGTTGCCCCGGTTGCCCCCGTTGCTCCGGTTGCTCCTGTTGCTCCCGTTGCTCCTGTTGCTCCCGTTGCTCCCGTTACCCCAGTTTCACCCGTTACCCCGGTTGCTCCAGTTACCCCGGTTTCACCCGTTGCCCCGGTTTCACCCGTTGCCCCGGTCGCCCCAGTCACTCCGGTCGCACCCGTTACTCCCGCGCCCGTTGCTCCGGTCGCTCCAGTCACTCCTACGCCCGTTGCCCCGGTCGCTCCAGTCACTCCTACGCCCGTTGCTCCGGTCGCCCCGGTCACTCCTACGCCCGTTGCCCCGGTCGCCCCGGTCACTCCTGCGCCGGTGGCCCCGGTCGCTCCGGTCACTCCTGCTCCAGTTGCGCCTGTCGGACCCGTAACGCCAGTCGCCCCGGTCGCACCTGTTGTGCCTACTCCGGTCGCACCCGTTGCTCCAGTCGCCCCCGTTACTCCTACGCCAGTTGCACCTGTCGGACCCGTAACGCCAGTCGCCCCATTAGCTCCAGTCGCCCCGGTCACCCCAGCCCCCGTTGCCCCGGTCCCGCCTGTCGGACCCGTAACGCCAGTCGCCCCGGTCGCACCTGTTGTACCTGCTCCGGTCGCCCCCGTTACTCCTACGCCAGTTGCACCTGTCGGACCCGTAACGCCAGTCGCCCCGGTCGCACCTGTCGTTCCTACTCCGGTCGCCCCCGTCACTCCCGCGCCCGTTGCGCCTGTCAGACCCGTAACGCCGGTTGCCCCAGTAGCCCCAGTCGCACCCGTTACGCCAGTATCGCCCAATAATTCAGCCGAGACCAACCGGTGGGCGGTGACGAGCTGTCCCGTACTGCTCTTGCCCCATACGGAGATCTGAACCGGATCATCTACAGTATCTGAAGTGGCAAACACAAATTCAAAGGCATCCAGATCCGCATAGTAAGTATTAGTAATAGATCCGTTGGCAGCTACATTAAGTGATTGACTGACATACAGTACACGCATGCCTCCCTGCATGTAATAGCCTTGTAAAACTACCGTAGAAGCTGAAACATTACTGCGGTTATCAATTCTGACCGTAACCTGTGTAGTGGGTCTTACTCCTCCTACTGCATTATTTTCCAGCGGTCCTGTGGATAGTAGAGTCATTTTCCAGTCTCCTTTAATGACAGATTTGCATTGCCCTGCTAGATTGTCCTTTCCTCGCTTAATCTATCTTTTGACTACATAGAAGCTAGCAGCAGAAAGATGGATCAATATAGTAATATTCTGCGATTCCGGCACGGTGTGTGCATTACAGCTAGATTCCGGCAGCCATCCTGTATAAATAGGAGACAACACAAAAGAACCCTCCCGCGAGCCGCACTGGCCAGGAAAGGTTCCTGAATATAAGCCTATTCTATTCCCGTCCGCTGCTTGAACGGCTCAGCAGGCTCTCCCCCAATAACGGGGAACGGGGATCGAACTGCGGATAGATATACTCCTCACGCCGAAAAGAATACCCGGTAGCTGCAATGTCCAGCATCTGATTCAGCCGCTCACTCTCGCTGCCCAGTCCCTGGTCCAACGGAATGTCCCCCGCGATGATCCGCAGGTACAGTTGCATTCTTGGACGGTCGCCTGAATAACGCGGCTCCATGGACACCGTATTCGGGTCGTATTGGTCCATGATCTGCGGGGAGAGCGGATAGATCGATTCTGCTGCGGTGGGATAGAATTCCCTGAAGTGGCGCAGCCCGCGTGAAGCGCCCGGCTTATCCATAATCCCGTCTGTCACCGGAAGGGCGAGCGCCTGCTGGTACAGCATGCCCAGGAATTCCTTCGACTGAAGAAATCTCCAGACCTTCACCGCAGCCTCCCGGCTCTGCGCCGCACTGTTCACCACCAGCGGAGCGTGGGGGACCATCATCAGGGCCCCGGCCCGGCGCCGTGACAGATCCGCTGCCGGAGGGAGCGCTACTCCCCAGTCATCCTTAGGCATATACTCCTGCAGCTTGACATAATCTTTGCTGGTAACATACATCATGCCGATATTGCCGTCTGCGAACTGCCGGAGCGCGCTGCCCAGCTTCAGCAGAGTCTCCCCCGGGTAGAGGCTGCCCTGCTGCTTCATCTCCCGCACCATTTGCAGCCAGGGGGCATACACACTCAGGTCATAACGGCCCGACCGGTAGTCATAAAGATAATAACCGCTGTAGGTATTCGATAGTTCCAGTCCGGCCTGGAGGCTGGCCCGGCTATCCCCGGCGGGCAACGCGAAGCCGTATTTGTTCACCGGGGCTCCGGCCCGGCTGATCTGCAGGGCCGCCTGCTCCAGTGCGGCGAAGGTAAGCGGAGGCCGCTCCGGGTCAAGTCCGGCGCTGCGGAACAATTGCTTATTGTAGATCAGGCGCACGGTATCAATACTGGAGGGCATGAAGTAGATTCCGCCCTTGAACAACGAGCCGGACGCGTGCTTCCTGGCCCATACCGGGAAGCGCAGCAGCCAGCCGGCATCCAGATCAGCAGACAAATTAGCGAGATACCCCTTGTTGACGTAAGTGGCCAGCCAGGCGTTATCGACACTGAACACATCCGGCCCCTGCCCGGAGGTCATCAGCATATTCAAGGTATCGTCATATGCGTCTGTAGCAAGGTTCATCACTACAATCTCAATCTGATCGGGATTTGTTTTATTATAATGGCTGATAGCATTCTTCACTTCCAGGTTCTCCGTCCAGTCAGACAGGGCGACCCTCACCCGGGTGGTCTGCGCCGCCGGTACGGCCTTCTCGCCTTGAGTGAGGTCCGGCAGCAGCGGGCGGTTATAACCAAGAGTGTAAATAGCCAGCCCGCAGCCTAAGATGATAATAAAATAGAACAGTAACCTTTTCACACCGCACCTCCTGCGTTGACATCCTGACTTCACGCGTTTTACAATGTATACCAGTTATTGACTCGGAAGGAGGACTCCGATGAAGAAATATTACGATTCGTTGTCGAAGGCACTCTTCCTCTATAACTTCAGCATCCGCAGCCGCCTGATTCTCTACTTCCTCTTCCTGGTTCTTCTCCCGACTACGATCATCTCTGTCACCATCTATAACAAATCCGCCGGGATCATTACCCGGAATATGAATACATCCATTGAGAATAACTTCAATCTGGTTCAGGATAATCTCGCCCGGCGGTTCGAAGCCGCCAATCAATCCATGACCGCGCTGTACCTAAATTCTGAATTCGCGGACCTCATCTCCTCCAACCGGCCAACAGACAGTACCGGAATCATTAATGAGCTGGCCGCCCTTAGCAAAATCCTTGAGGATTTCCCCGCGAACGGGACCTCCGGCAACAGCTTCGTTCCTATGCTCTATATGCTGAACCGGCCGGAATATACCCAATATAATTTCTCACGGCGTGTATTCAATATCGATCTTATTACCTTGAAGCCCTGGTATTTAAACATTCCGGCCAAAGCCGATTTTGCCGTGGTGGGTCTTAGCTCGCTGGATTCCCGGTTCACCCTCAAATTCGCGAAGCGCCTGTTCGGTATCCGGCATGCACAACTGCCCTATGTCGGACTGCTCACCCTAGATATCCCGGCGGCCGAATTCGGCACGCTCCTGGAGCATTATAAGCCCACGCCCGGCAGTAAGGTCTATATCGCAGACAAGGCCGGAACCATCGCCATCAGCCCCGAGCCGTCGCTTATCGGCCAGAATATCGCTGCCCAGGATTATTACAGCAAGCTTAGCTTGACTATAGGGCCTGCTGACAGTACCAGCAACCCTCTCTCTCCAGACCACTCATCCGCCCTGCATTCCTTCCGCCACTCCATCGGCAGCGAGGAGATGCTCGTCTCGTACAAAACCCTGGAGAACACCGGCTGGACCATCCTGTCCTTCTCACCTGTCCGCGAGCTTAACGGGGAGCTGATCTCCTTCCGCCGGGTGATGTATATCGTAATAGTCATCTGCATGCTCGTCTCCTTCCTGATGGCCCTGCTGCTGTCCGAGAATATCTCCGCACCGATCCGCAAATTCATCCAGTCGATGTCGCATGCCGAGAGCGGGAACTTCAATATCCCCATCCGCTACCGGCGCAAGGACGAATTCTCCTATTTATTCAACCGCTACAATAAGCTGCTTCAGCAGATTAAGGCACTGATCGACAAGCTCTACGTCACCGAGCTGCGCAAAAAGGAAGCCGAGCTGCAAATGCTCCAGGCCCAGATCAATCCGCATTTTCTCTACAATACCCTGGACTCCATTAACTGGATTGCCATTAACCACGATATTCCCGAGATCAGCAGCATGGTCACCTCGCTCTCGGACTTCTTCCGGTACAGCCTGAGCAAGGGCCGCAATATTATCCCGCTCCGCGATGAGCTGCGGCAGGTCGAGAGCTATCTGCAGATTCAGCAGTTCCGCTTCCAGGACCGGCTTCACTATGAGCTGGAGGAGACGGACCGGGCGCTGGCAGAGGAATGTCTGGTGGTGAAGCTCAGTCTCCAGCCGCTGGTGGAGAATGCCCTGATTCACGGGATTCAGCAGCGGCGGGGCACAGGCACGATTCGCATCCGGGTCGAGCAGACGGAGGAGCTGCTTAGCATCTCCGTGTTCGACGATGGAATAGGCGCCGATCCCGCACGGCTGAACCAGCTGCTGGCAGACCCGCAGCCGGGCAACCAGTCTTACGGCATCCGCAATGTGCATATGCGAATCCGGCAGTTTTTCGGAGAGTCCTACGGCATCCGTTATTACGACAATACCGAAGACGGCTGCGGTCTGCTGGCTGTCATCCGGTTCCCGGTGGTCACTACTTGGAATGAGGTGAAGGAAGATGTTAACGATGATCGTAGCGGATGACGAGCCGTTTATCCGCAACAGTCTGATCCGTGTGTTCGATTGGCAGGAAGAGTTCGGGATTGAGATTATCGGGGAAGCCTCGGACGGACTGGAAGCGTACGAATTATGCCTGAAGCTCAGGCCGGATATTCTGTTCACCGACATTATGATGCCGCTAATGGGGGGACTTGAGGTAGCAGAGAAGCTGCGGGAGGCAGGCTGCAGGGCCCGGATTATTATAATCAGCGGCGCCCAGGACTTCTCCTACGCCCGGGAGGCACTGAAGGTGAACGCAGAGGGATATATTCTGAAGCCTGTCAAGCTGCCCGAGATCCGCAGTGTCTTCCGCCAGGCGGTGGCCAAGCTGACAGAGGAACGCGAGCAGCAGCTGGATATAGAGCAGCTTAAGCAGCAGCTTCAAGACAATATGCCGCTGCTGCGGGAGAAATTCCTCCAGAATCTGATCGCCGGCCTGTACCGCAAGGAGGATGAGATCTGGCAAAAGATACAGTATTTCGCCCTGCCCTTCCAGCAGGGGACACTGCTTAGCGTCTGTGTGCTCCAGTTGGATGAATACCGGAGCGCGGTGGCTAAATACTCGGAGGAGCATAAGCAGCTGCTTTATTTTTCCATCCAGAATGTCATTCAGGAGAGCCTGAACAGCCACCCCTGCGCCATCAGCTTCGTGGCCAGTGAGAACGAGTTCATCCTGGTATTCTGCACCCCGCAGACGCCTCCGTCCCCCTCCCTCTCCGGAACATGCGGGCAGATTATCGCCAACATTCAGAAGTCTCTGCGGCTGGACGCCTCCGTCGGCATCGGGCGGGCTTGTCCGCTGGCGGGCCAGCTTGAGGATTCCTATAAGGATGCGCTGGCCGCGCTGGTGTACAAATTCTATACCGGGCCTGCCTCTGTCCTCTACATTAAGGATATCCAGCCCGACACGGAGAAGCTGCAGAGCACTTTTATCTATAAACTCCAGGCCCGGCTGATGAATGAATTGAAGGCAGGACATACGGACACCGTCACCCGGCTGATGGAGCAGCTCTTCGGCGGGCTGGCCGGGCCCAAGCATAGAATTGAATATGTGCAGAGCCTCTGCGCGGAGATGATTTTCACCTCCGCCAGAGCTCTATATGAGATTGATGAGGACATCGGGCAGGTGCTGAGCGACCGGATTAGCATCATGGATAAGCTGTACCAGCAGACCACGATCACCGGCCTTAAGGCGTATATGCTGTCACTCCTGCATGACTTAAGCGCTTATGTAGCAGGTAAGAACACCTCCAGGAACAGCCGGATCGTCAGCAGCATCCGTACCATCGTTCAGGAGGGATACGCCTCGGAGCTGTCCGTGTCCAGGATTGCCGAGGAGGTGTTTCTGACACCTAACTACATCAGCCTGCTATTCAAGAAGGAGACCGGCAGAACCATTACCGACTATATCACCCAGATCCGCATAGGCAAGGCGAAGGAGCTGCTGCTGACTACGGACCTGAAGGTCATGGAGATCTCGGAGCGGGTCGGCTATGAGAATCCCCATTATTTCAGTACAGTTTTCAAAAAAACCACCGGCCTGCACCCGCTCAAGTTCCGTTCGGCCAAGGGTTAGACCGCCCCCCCGCTCTAGCGGATAATATACGATTTCGTACCTATTCTGGAGTAGATGGCGGTTTTTGCATTCACTTTCGCGGAGACCGGCGGGCCCATGCGTGCGTTGCCCAGTGAAGCAATATAGGCAAAGTCCGGGTGAAGCCCCTCATCCGCCAGATAGGCCGAGGTCCGGCTGCCCGGCACCCGCTCCCTGTTGAGCGATACAATCATCTGAGTGGCATTCTTGATCCCGAGCCCGTGTCCGTAGTAACTGTCCCTGGACAACATAATCGCGTTCTCCCCCTGCCATTCCGGCTTAGCCGGATCATGGTCAGGATTCTTGAAATAGACCACATCGCCCGGCTGCAGCTCATTCCTGTTGAACGTGGTAATCAGCTTCAGATTGCTGTCATAGTTCCAGTCCCACAGGTACAGACCAGTGAAATAACGGTTGAAGGCCGCCTCCCCGATCATGTTGATGGTTGCTTTATATAGAATCATCACCATCGCCATAGCACATTCGAAGGCATACAGCTGTCCATTCACAAAAATATCATTAATCGCCGCCGAAGGAGTGACATTTGCATTCAGCTCAAATCCACCGCCTCCTGTACGGGTCCAGTACCTCGGATTGCAGCGGGAATTCTCAAAGGTCGAAAAATCTGTCCCCCCTACATTCATTGCCCGGGCTGCCGCAATGATCTCCCCCCGCATTCTGCTCTCAAAGGCCATATCCGCCGGAGCCGCATATCCATACCCCATTCTGCTTCCCCCTTTCGTCTTCTTGTCATGAAATATAGGTTATTGTACGTGTCGGGCCGCAATTGGTGCGGAGGAGTTTGCTTACTGCGCCAAAAGAACCGGCTTTTGCCGGTGCTCTCCTTCCTGGCCGCTGCCCGATCCTCAGCACCATAGATTTAGTTTCATTGACTGAAATATTATCAATGTTAAGATATAGGAACATACGTTCTTTATTTTTTTGGAAAATGGTTGTAAAAAATACATTTCATTTCTCTTTATAGGGGAATGAAAGAAGGGGGATGAATGATGATGGAGGGTGACATCACTACTTTCATTGCTAATTTAGGCTTCCCGATTGCAATTACTTTGTATCTGCTTATTCGTTTTGAAAAGAAAATATCTGATTTAAGCGAGGCTATCAATGCTTTAAAGAATGAAATACAAAAAAATGTAAAGCGGTGATTTTATGTTGGCCGAACTTTTAGTACAAGCACAGCAACACCATGATCAGGGGGCAACACTACATATCCTAGAATCTTTCACACCAAAGATCAAAGCCTCCTTGCGACAAGTCCCCGCCGATCAGTGGTTGTAAATAAAGAGACTCATTTCTCTTTATATAATGAGACGCCGGTGACATATTGGAGGTAATAAATATGGCTTGTGTATCAAACATCAATACTTTTGTGAATGGCTCTATCACATACAACTGAACAAATTATGGCATAATTGCTCTTGCAAAATGGGTATCTTATCAGAGTTGGAGAAAAAGTGGGGGTATTAACGGCTTGCCTGTTGCTTTCATCGTTGCTCAATGGGGATTTGAACACGGCTTACACTACAGTACTCATCTATTAGCTTCCTAAAGGTTTAACTTCAATTTGATCAGCAAGAAATTCATTCTTGGCACTATCGAATTTGTATGTGATATTGAAATCACATACATATGTAGCAGACACACCTACAGATCCTCCAAGGTTCAATTTTATTTTTTGATTCTCCAATGAATAAATATATACTCCTCCAAAAGCAAGGCTATCTTGCTTGTAATCCGGTGCTGGATCAAATCCATAGTTGAAATCATATTCTTTTCCTTGTGATTTAACGGAAATCGCTAGTGTACCATCACCGTTTTTAGCAACATGCGTTTCAAGCTGATTCGCAACAATCTCTTCATAACCTTGGACTTTAATTTCGGATAGATCCTCGGCATTAACGACATGAATATCATAATTGTTTAATTCTGTTCCTCGCCCAGTCTGGATGATAATTACGGCTTCTTCTTTCCCATCGCCTGTAACATCCGTGTAAAATACCTGCGGGGCAGTTCCAGTATCCATAGGAATATTCCAAGGATAGTCTTTCTTATTACCGTTAATATCCAGTGTTATCCCATCAGTTTTTGTATAAAACTTTACTTTTTCATCTTCTGAAGACCCCAGCAACTTCACATCCTTATCTTGCACCGGCTGTGTCATAACTTGTTTACTAGGAGACTCACCCGAACCATTATTAACCGTTGCAGGTTTATCTGATCCACATCCTGAAAGCAAAACGACACTCAACACAATCAATACACCAAGCTCTTTTTTCAACCCTGAAAGCTCCTTTCGTCTAATTATCTGAAATTATATCAGAGAAAATGAATCCATGAATAACATATAATTAATCCAATCAATTCCATGGGAAGTACCATACACCTAATTTTATCCATCTCACATACCATTATGTTATTATCCTTCCCCTCACAGCCACCCCTTTCCTATTTTTTACTTATTATACCATATATATTTTTCCCTTATTGGGTTTATCTATTTTTCTTTCCACAAACCTAAATAGGGGGAGCCTAGCTCCCCCCTCAAAATATTTAAAATTCAACCCATGAAGAACAGTCTATTATTGCAAAGTCAGGTTAGGATTCAAAGTAATCTCAAAGGCGCGGCCCCAAATATAATCGGGATCATCGTGTGGAAGTACTGCGCTGGCGTATTCGGAGAAGGACCAGCCGTCTCCGCTAATCTGCCGGATACCGCACGCCGGTTCAGCACTGCCGATCAGGAAGGCGCCCGTCCCGGCAAGCGTGGCCGTGTGTGTCTGCATCCGCTCTCTCAGAAGGGCCTCGAGATGAGCGTAATCCTCCGGGCTATTGAACAGCAACATATTCTGATCTGTAAACGTTGCAACATTCTCATAGAGCGAATGGGCTCTGGAGTACGTCCGGATTTCGCCAATCGCCAGCCTTTTGTAGAAGTAATCCTTCAGGAAGCGTTTGAATAGCAGTGAGCCGTGAGCGTTAACCGCAAGGTCCAGCGCCGCCGCATCGGTCTCTGTAACGATATAAGCATACCGGGCCTGGGCCATGCCCAGTGCGAGACCGATTTTGTTCCCCGGCGTATTCCAGCCGCTATACCCTAATAGAGCGCCAGTATGCCTGCTGCCCAGCAAAGCCTCAGTTATACTTGCATCTGCTGCACCTGCGCCGACACAGTCAATCACTAACGACGGGACGGCGCGGGAATAGTTATCTTCAATGCGGTTAACCGCAGCCAGCGCCTGATCCGCAGCGGTAATCGCGATAATCTCCACCTCACGGGCATCGCCTACCGCCTCTCCTCCCACAATATCCAGATGGCGCAAAATGTTCTGATGCACATCCATATATTCATACGGACTCGTAAGGGTAGAGCCATGCGGTCCGAAATATTCAACAGTGTACCTGGTGGTAGCCCCGTTCCGGTAGAGCTGATTCGCCATCCGCGCCAGTAAGGACTGTCCCAGTCCGTCTGCATCCGGGAGAATGACGGCCCGGTCCGGATTTTGACCATGGGTCCCGCCCAGCCATTCATTAATGCCTGCTTCCATATAGTGAATCTCGTTAATCTGCACGCCCTGAGTATTGGCATCATCCACACCGACTGCAAGGAAATCAATAGAGCCCTCCTGCGCCAGCACCTCCAGAATATAGCGGTTCGTCTTGAACTTATGCGCTCTGGCATTGTAATACTGCTCTTTATCAAAAGTAGCTGTACTGCCATAGTCACCGGTCGGGGACAGGTTATATCCGCTGAGAATATCATCGAACTGCGTGAAGCTTCTGCGCGGCTGAAGCATGAAATTGCGGGACTCCGTATACGCCGTGAGGTCCAGTCCTCCCGCAAAAGAGGTGGTCGCCAGTCTCATAATTGTATCCATTACATACACCGGCTTGTCCGGGTAAGCTTGCTTCACTTCACGGATGACGTCGAGCAAGTCTGTAATTGCAGCATCGTAAGTGGGATAAGCACCCCCTGCATCCGTACGCAGACGGCGGCTGCCAATCAGCCCCCCATAGGCCAGCATATCCGCTGACAGGATGAAACCATCCACAGAAGCTGCATGATCCCGAATATATTGCCGGATCTTGACGGTATCTCCATAAGCCGGTGAACCTGTGGTCAGCAGGGTTGTGCCCGATGCGGTCTTTTGCGAATCCAGCCGATTCTTAAGGTCCGTTACATCCGGTGTGATCACATGAATCCCCGCCGATCTCCCCTGCACAATCACATCATCCAAATTAACAGGCCGGTCATCCAATGGTACATATAGCACTTTCTTCATTTATGTCACGCTCCTTCTTGTTAGCAGATAGGCTCAGAACAGATGCCTTCACTATATAAGGTGATTTACACAGATAGATTACAACCAGAACAATAAATTATTTTTACCACGCGTCCATAAAAGCGAATTATCATTGACTCTAGTATTTACATTTCATCAGCAATTTTTTTAAGCTCGAAAATAGTTGCCTCTGATAACAAGATAAGTCTATCACTATTAATAGCAAAAAAATTCAAGCTAGAAGGTATGCCAAGTTTTGTATAAGGATCACTTACATCTATTACTTTTACTACATCCTTTATATTTAAGTCTGGAATATCTATTTTATAGAATCTATAAAAAGAGGTAGAGTCAGTACATATCGTTGTAATTTCATATAATGGATTTTTTAGTTCAGTTTGATATTTCGTGTAATTTTTAAGTCCTTTTGATGAAAAAAAATCTTTTTTGATGATAATTTTATCTCCAATGAATTTTTGTCCTGTTGGATATTCGGAAGCATCATTGTATGAATTTGCGAATCCTAGAAGCTTCTCAACTTCCCAAGTTCCATAGAAATTTTGTGCGGTTTCACTATCCAAGCCTATACGGTCTACAGTACAATCCCCAGAACGATCTGTATTCTGTTCCGGCTGCGTTGTTATTTGTTTACTAGGCGAATCCCCCGTACCTTGCGTGACCGTTGCGGGCTTATCCGCCCCACACCCTGACAGCAAAATGGTACTCCATAACATCAATAATCCTAGCTCTTTTTTCAAGACTCTAATCTCCTTTCACTTACTTAGCAGATCCTTAGCAGAAATTATATCAAAGCAGATGAAAGCATGATTGACATGAATTTAACATTATTTATGATTAAAGTTAAATTTATGTAAATACTTTCTGTGTTTTTGGTATTAGCTACCTGGATACAGGGTTGGATATATTAGTAATTCTTCTCAGAATAAAGAGCCTACCCAATTGAAAGGCAGACTCTTTATTTCATTCAGTATTATTCAGGTAAGTTAATATATACGGAGGCATTATCAGCCGTTTTATTCCAAGTAACCTGTGCGCCAAGTGCTTCAGAGATAATAGAACCTCCACTTAATCCTAGACGATGCAAGAGTATCCTTTATCCATTTTTTTCTCATTTATAGCTTAGAATAATAAAAATGAATGTAAAAGGAGAGGTAATTAGTATGGGCTTAGCATTTAAGGTTAATGAAAAGCTGTTGCCTGAACAAATGGCTGAGGTGTTTAGATTATCAGGGCTAAAGCGTCCTCACAACGATTTAGAACGTATGGAGAAAATGATTGATCAAGCCGATATCTTAATTAGCTGCTGGGATGGCGGCCGGGTAGTCGGAGTAGCTCGGGCCATCACTGACTATTGCTACTGCTGTTATCTGTCGGATCTGGCCGTCGTCCAAGAGTATCAGAAGAAAAATATAGGTAAAGAACTGGTAGAACTCCTTCAGCAGACCTTAGGAGATCAAGTAGCCATCGTGCTTTTGTCATCAGAGGAAGCTTTAACGTTCTATCCTCAAATCGGCTTTGAAGCTGCTACCAATGCCTTTCGGATCGCCCGCAAACATTAGCTACTCTCTGGAACCAGCAGCCTCCTGGAACCATAGATTCACCTGCGCGGTCTCCTCGGTCAGAAGATCCAGGTAGATAGATGTACGGTAATCGGTCTCCTTGAGGCTCCGGCCTGTAATCTCGGCGATCCTGTTGAGTCGGTACATTAAGGTATTGGTATGAATATGCAGAAAAGCGGCCGATGCCTTCAGATTGCCGTCCAGCGACAGGTATACAGCGAGGGTTCTCAGCAAATCGCTCTTATGCTCACGGTCATGCTCCTTCAAAGGATAGAGCAGCGGGCTCCGGCGGGGGCGGCTCCGTTTCTGTTCCAGAATAGCCGGAAGGTACGCCCAGAACCCGATCTCTTCATAGAGCAGCAGCTCACGCGTATGATAAGGCAGCAGCTTCTTCATCTCCAGAATCTGTAGCGCTTCGCGGTATGCTTCAGCAGCCGAGGTATATTCGCGGTATTCAGGACTGCAGCCTGCTGTAAGCTTGCAGCCTTCGCTCTGGCCCAGCTCCCCTAGCAGCTTGTGCAGGAACGAAGACAGACGCCCGGTCCCTTCCAACGGAAACATAAAGGAGAAAAGAATAATCAGCCGGTTCTGCTCGGCGGTCTGAAAAAGCAGCCTCTGCCCGGTATAGGTATCCATCACCCTGCGGAATTTCTGCAAAAAATGCTCATCCACCGGCCTGCTGCTCTCCAGCACCCCGATATAATAACGCTCCGGCAGCAGAATCGCACCAGCCTCTGCCTCCTGGCGGATTCGCGGCTCACTCTCATAATGCGAGGTCAGCAGCTTCCAAAAGAAATCCTCGAACGTCTTCTCCTGCTTCGTCTTCCAGCCGCGCTGCTTCAGCAGATAACGTCCGGCAATCCCTGCAGCCTTTTCCACGATACGCTCCGCATGACCTTCGGCAAGATTTCCCCCGTCCACCACCCAAATATAGCCGAGAATCTCCTGCTGGTGCCGGATGCACATGGCAAGTCTGGGACCCAGACCCACCTCCATCACTGCGGGGATGCGGATCGGATGGCCGGTATTCTCCAGATTGTGCATAACACCCTTTTTGCGGAGGCCAATGATCACGGTATTCGGTACTCTTTTGCCGATGATGGTCGAGATTCGTGCCGCATCACTCTCAAACTGATGGGAGCTGTAGCCAATCACATGATGATTGCTGTCCTCAATCGTAACCTGCGCCTGAAGCGATTCACTAAGGGTATCCGCCAGGGATTCCATGCTGTCAAAAAAACGGTCAAATGATGGCTCTGCTTCTGTCAATGTTCCCACCCCAACCCCTAAGAATAGCCGAAGCTTATATAAGTGATTACATTATATTACAGCGCCTAGCAGTTGCCTATAGGGAGATGCAAGAAATATGGAGGAAACCTAACATCCGATGAGGGATTTTCGTCAAAAGCAAAAATAGTGCGGAGCGATAGCTGACATGGAGCGTATGTCCGGCACACCTGCCTTGGCAGCAGCAATTCGCGCGGGGTCAAAGTGATCGGTTTCCCGATTACATTCGGCCTACGTGCCTCCGCAGCGCCGAATGTGTTCGCTTTTTCGATTACATTTAGCCCACTCCAACACAAAAAGCCCGGTGATCGCTCACCGGACTGCATCAGGCATACTCTTTGTCTATTACAATACCCCTCTAGCCGACTTTTATCTCTACAGATTAGATCAGCGTGAACTCCTGCTCTACAGCAGCCTCAACCGTGAAGTACTCTTCCCCAAGAGCTTCGGCTACGGCCTGACAGGTGATTTTGCCGTTGGCTACATTGACGCCGCTCTTCAGACCGGCATTGTCTTCGATGGCCTGGAATACGCCTTTGTTGGCAATTTGCAGGGCATATGGAACGGTTACGTTGGTTAGAGCGATGGT
Organism: Paenibacillus rhizoplanae; assembly: GCF_042684125.1. NCBI lineage: Bacteria > Bacillati > Bacillota > Bacilli > Caryophanales > Paenibacillaceae > Paenibacillus > Paenibacillus rhizoplanae. The sequence goes on from NZ_JBHUKY010000013.1 coordinate 144,584, forward strand.
CGAGGTTTTAGCGACTGCACCCGGCATATTGGCGACCGAGTAGTGTAGGACCCCATGCTTCTCGAATACAGGGTTATCATGCGTGGTCACCCGGTCAATCGTCTCCACAATCCCGCCCTGGTCAATCGCCACATCGACAATGACGGAACCTGGCTTCATTGTCTGCACCATCGCTTCCGTTACCAGCTTAGGTGCCTTCGCGCCCGGAATTAGCACGGCCCCTACCAGCAGGTCTGCTTCGGCAACAGCCTTGGCGATGTTATACGGATTGGAGATCAGGGTGCTGATCTGTGCGCCGAAAATATCGTCAAGCTGGCGGAGCCGGTCTGCGCTCAGATCGATAATGGTCACCTCGGCACCAAGTCCGATGGCCATCTTGGCTGCGTTGGTGCCGACCACACCGCCGCCGATAATGCTGACCTTGCCGCGGCTTACACCTGGAACCCCGGAGAGCAGGATACCCTGTCCGCCGTAGTTTTTTTGCAGGAATTGTGCACCGAGCTGTACAGCCATGCGCCCGGCTACCTCACTCATCGGGGTGAGCAGCGGCAAGGTACGTCCATCCACTACGGTCTCGTAGCCGATGGCGAATACGCCTTTGTCTTTGAGGGCGGCAGCAAGAGCAGGCTCTGGAGCCAGATGCAGATAAGTAAAGAGGATAAGCCCCGGGCGGAAGTAGCCGTATTCACTGCTCAGCGGTTCTTTCACCTTCATTACCATTTCAGCGGCAGCCCACACTACGGCGGCTTCTGCAACCAATTCCGCACCAGCGGCGCCATACTCTTCGTCCAGGAATCCGCTGCCCGCACCCGCTCCGGCCTCAACAAGCACCTTGTGGCCTTCTGCGCTTAGACTTACCACACCCGCAGGGGTAATCGCTACGCGGTTTTCATTGTTTTTGATTTCTTTCGGTACGCCAATAATCATCTTTCATCGCTCCTGTCAGTTAGGGTTCTCTTATGTAAAGAATCATAACATACGGGTCGCCACTGCATTTTGGGTAAAAAGAAAAACATGATCTGACATGATTGTGTTTTTACACAATGGACTTGAAACGCCGCACCAGCTGCTCCCGGAATAGAACGTTTCCCTGCACTATTGCCGCCCTAGCCCTAATCCGGGAAGAGAATGTAAAGTTATGTTCCATATTCTCCTGTTTTTTGTTCCTTCTGACGCTTCCGGCCATCTGCTATTCTTGAATTGCAAGCTTATACAGTACACACAGGGAGGTTGTCGCTTTGAACAAGAGCCGTGTTATCGCCGGAATCACTTCACTCGTTCTGATCATGGGCTTGGCCGCAGGCTGCGGGAACAGCAGCAATTCATCTTCAGCGGACAATGGAAGCTCTGCCACAGGTAAGAATACACCGGTTACGCTCAAAATGTGGGGCGGTGTCCCCCCGGAATCAGGTCCGCAGCAGGTCATGGACAACTGGAACAAGGAGCACCCCGATATTCAGGTTGAATATGTACGCTATGTTAATGATGATGACGGCAATCTGAAGCTGGATACGGCGATGATTACCGGCCAGGATGTGGATTTGTTCGTGAACTATACGATCTCCCATGCCGCCAAGCGGGTGGAATCGGGACTGGCCCTGGACCTCAGCGGCTTCACCGATTACAACATTGAAGAGAAGATGGGCGCGGACACCGCAAGCTGGAAGATTGACGGCAAATTCTACGGCGTTCCGACGACCAAAAGCCCGTTCTTCATCGCTCTGAATAAAGACGCCCTGGACAAGGCCGGTCTGCCCGTTCCGAAGGAATGGACCTGGAATGAGCTGCGCGAGTATGCGAAGAAGCTGAAGATCGGCAATTCGTACGGTTTTATTCAAAATATGGAGCCCTTCGTGGACCCCATCGACTCCGTGCTGTCACAGGAGGGCTACACCAAGCCGGACGGCACCTCCAATCTCGATCATCCGCTGGTCCGACAATGGCTGGAGACGTTGAACGGGATGATGCAGGACGATAAGACCACACCGCCGCTCGGCGAGCAATTAACTTCCAAAATGCCGGTGGAGCAGGTCTTCCTCAGCGGAGAGGTGCCGATGCTCAATATCGGGGCATGGCTGCTGCGCAGCTCGAATAACTTCACCGATTTCCCGCGTGACTTCAAAATCGCCTTCGCTCCTGTACCGAGACTCGCCGAAGCTGCAGGTGATTATGTGACCCGCGGAGGTCTCGGCGATTACATCTCCATTAACGCCAAGTCCAAGAAGCAGGAAGCGGCCTGGGAGTTCCTGAAGTGGTATTCCGATGGCGGCATGTCCCCGATGGCAGCAGGCGGAAGACTCCCGGCCTCCAAGGATGCCAAGCAGGAAGATGCACTCAAGAGCCTCATCGGCGACAAAAGTGACTCCTACGATCTGGACTCTCTGATGTACGTCATGTTCGACAACAAGACGCCAACCTATGTCCGCAGCCTGCCGCAAGAGGTAATGGACCTGCGCTCACAGGAGTACGAGAAGTATTTCCTCAGCTCGCAGTCGCTCGACCAGACTGTGCAGGCCATGGCAGCCCGGCATAATGAGTATTTTGGACCTCTGTCAAGAAAGTAGATACTCACGCAACGGATGCCGTCGTAAACTGCTTAGCGAATCGGGCGGGGGAAAGATACCCCAGCGTGCCATGCATTCGCTT
>NZ_JBHUKY010000014.1:0-143223 GCF_042684125.1 Paenibacillus rhizoplanae
ATGCCGCTGCGGGTGCGGGCCCGGCGGCTGCGCTCAGCCGGGCGGAGGCACCGCGCGGCGTAACGCCCGCCGCGCTGCGTAAGCGGAGCGGCGTGCCCGGCGCCGCCGCGATCCTGCAGAAGAACTACTATTCGTGGTTCTTCCGGGTGGGTCGCGGCCGCTACACGCTCACGGCCGCCGGAAGGGCAGCGCTGATCGAGTATGCCCGGGTCGCGGAGATCAGCGCCGCCAAGCTGTAGGCGGTGCGCCCGGGGGAGCGCCTGACGGGATTCGCCCGGCCCCAACCGGGGAAGCCGCTCCGGGATTCGCCCGGCGCCAACTGCGCCGTCTATCCATCTAAGCGACGCCTTCCGCTGGGCCCGGGCAGCAACGCTTGAGCTAGCTACAACCCCCGCCTGGGGTGCCAAACTGGCTGCGTACCAGGCGTGCTGCCTAGCTTACCAGTGCTGCTTCTGGCGGATGCGCCTATAATACACCCAGCCACGCTCACTTCCAGCGCCATATCCCTACAGGCGAATCGCGTACCCGTTCCACCTGCCCAACAGCAGGTGGAATTTAGACACTTAAATTCACTGGTTTATCCGGTCCAAAAAGATTAGTTGGATAAACAGCATTTATTTTCTGTGATTCTGAGCCCCATTAGCGTATCCCGGGCGAGTAGATGTACTTTTTCCAACTAAACTCCTGAATTTCAGGATTCTAGCATAATTAAGTGCCTTTTTTCCAACTGCTATTATGTTAGGTTGGGAACGGTCACCAGGATAGCCCGACCTGGACTATTCCCCATCCACCCGCGCCCCAAAAAAGCTACAACCGTAAGCTCCTGCAGACGGCCCACGGATGATCAGGCGCAGGTTGTTCCGCACACAGTATCGCTGCAAGGCTGCGGCGCGACAACTCCAAAAGTCCGCTCACCCCCAACCACACTCCCCACTCACTCCCTACACACTCCCCCACTCACTCCTCACTTACACCCCGCTCACTTCCTACACACTCCACACTCACTCCCTACACACTCCCCACTCACTTCCCGTGCAGCTCATATTTGCGCCCGTTCAGCAGCGCACTTCCCATCGCTCCGGCAAGCAGCGCCACCAGCAGGTTCATGCCTACGGACAGCCAGTTAATGGTCTCGTTAATGTTGGACGGCTGCTCCTGCCCCGCCGGGCTCACGGTAAGCAGATTCGCATATTGCTTGAAGCTGTCCGCCGCAGAGGAGCCGATGCTGAAATGCTCGCTTCCCCGGATCACCAAAGCAAACTGGATACCGGTTATGAGGACGATGAGGGCAGCAATGCAGAGGTGGCTTAGCGCCGGCTTACGGAATCTTTTGGCAGCCGCAAGGGCCAGACCCATCAGCGCCAGGCCTGCCGGAAGGCTGCACAGCTTGGAGAGTATGAAGTAGGTAACGCCCAGCGCGGGACTTGTGGAATGTGCGATCCGCTGATGGTACAGCCCCTCGGGATTCAGGAACACATCCAGCAGTGTGGTGGACCAGACCGCCGTAAGCCCCAGCATAAATACAGCGGACTTCACACCGAACAGAGCGGAGGTTCGGAGCGGCAGCATATGGTTAATCGGCATCGTCCCTGTGAAGAATTCCCTGTAATAATCCATATAGATATAGACCGGCAGCAGTATGCCTATTACCATATTTACCAGCAGGAAGACGAAGGCGATATCCTGTCCGTGATTAAACAGAAAATACAGGTTAGCCAGACCGCTTAAGACAGTGAAGATGGCAAAGATGGCAAAATGCTTCCGGCATTCAAGCTTGAATTGATGTAAATAAACCATGATGTTCTCCCCTTTTGTAAAGTAGCTTAAATCAGACGTTTGAATAAATCCTCAATCGGCATACCGTGCTCCCGCCGCAGCTCCTCCACCCTTCCCTGCAGCAGCACTTTGCCATCGTTCACAAACACCACATCCGTAAACAGACTCTCGACATCGTGAATCAGATGCGTACTGATCAGGATGGAGCTGTCCGGATCGAAATTATCCAGGATGATGCCTATGATCTTATCCCTCGTGGAAGGGTCCACCGCCGCCAGCGGCTCGTCCAGAACGAATAGCCGGGCTTTGCGCGCAAACACCAGCGAGAGGCTTACCCTCTCCCGCATCCCTTTGGATAAGGATTTCACCTTGTCCTGCAGATTCAGTCCCAAGGCTTCAATCATGCTGTACGCCTTCTCCCGCTGAAAATCGGCAAACGAGTGGTCAAAAAAAGCAATGCTTTCTTCAATCGTCATCCATGGGTACAGGAACTCGCGGTCGGGCAGGTAAGAGACGATTTTTTTGGTGTCCAGGCCGGGCCGCATCCCGCTGACCGTAAGAGTCCCCTTATAATCCCTGAGCAAAGAGACAATCAGCTTCATCAGCGTCGTCTTCCCCGCCCCGTTTGGTCCAAGCAGCCCTACGATTCTCCCGGCGGGAATAGTCAGGTTAAGACCGTCCAGCGCCGTCTTTCTTCCATACCTTTTGGTTACATTGCTGCACTCCAGTACATTCTCCATCTCCTGCAACTCCTTAGATATGTATTTCCTGCTTAGTACTTGTGAATATATTCACTTGTTATCTTAGACGTATTACACATCGTAATCCCTGCGGAGGCCTGCACAAAAAAGGATGACCGCCAGCCATCCAGGCCCAGCGGTCATCCTGCTTCCATTTAGGGGTTCATTCGTTCGCTCGCACCCGGACCCTTAACTACGGGCCGTGAACTCAGTGACAGCTTCACTCATCAGGTTCATTCCGAGCAACAGCTCATCCCGGCCGGGATGGCTGAAGTTCAGGCGGATGCGGTCAGTGCCTCCGCTTACACTGCACAGCGGCCCGGGCAGGAAGGCGACACCCTTCGCCAGAGCGGCGCGCAGCAGAGCCATCGCATCCAAGCCTTCGGGCAGCGATACCCAGAGGAACATGCCGCCCACCGGCATATCGTACACGCTGCTCTTCCAGGCCGGACGCTTCAGCAGCTCCGCCATTAGCTTCAGGCGGGTATTGTATTCGCGGTTCAGCAGGGCGATATGCTCGCGCAGATCAAAGGCCGATACACTCAGCAGATGATGCAGCAGCCGCTGATTCAGTGAGCTGGACTGCCAGTCAGCCATCTGCTTGGCGGCAGCCATCATACCGATCAGCTCCCGGCTTCCCGCCGCCCAGCCCGTCCGCAGCGCGGGCGCGACAGTCTTGCTGAAGGAGCCGATATACAGCACATGCCCGCCCTCGCTGACATTCTCCAGCGCGTAGAGGGTTGGATACCGCCTGGAAGGATGTCCTTCACTCCGCTGGAAGTGCAGATCGCCATAAGAATCATCCTCCACAATCAGCACATTATGGGAGATACACAGCTCCAGAATCTCATGACGCCGCGCCAGGCTCCAGAGCACTCCGCTGGGATTGGTGAAGCTCGGCGCGGCGAACAGCATCTTGGGCCTGTACTGCCGGATCATGCTGCGCAGATGATCCGGCAGCAGGCCATCCTTATCACCCTGCACCGGAATAATAACGGCTCCCTGCATCCTCAGCGCCTGCAGAATACCGGGAGACGTCGGATTCTCAACCAGCACATGATCCCCGGGATCAATATACACCCTGGACAGCAGATCGATGGCCTGTTGACTCCCCGTTGTCAGCAGCACTCCGCCTTCGGCTACCGCCACGCCTTTGCTGCGGAGCCAATCTCCGGTCAGCCATTCGCGGAGCGGGCCATACCCCTCAGGCTCCCCGTATTGCAGCGCACTTGCATCTGTGGAGATAACGGTAGATGCCGCCTCAGACAGCAATGACAGCGGAAATAATTCTTCTGCCGGGAGCTCCTCTGCCAGCGAGATTAGCGTACCCCGGCGTGTCTCCTTACGGATACTCAGCAGCGGTGAAGATAACAATGTATGTGCGCGCGAAGAAAACTCATACTTCATACGCTTCCCCCCTTTATCTGGTTTAAGAATATTCCAGTCCTGACGCCATTATGTCGTAATACAGGGATTATGCGTAGATTTGCTTGTTCTGTCTTGAGAAAAGCGCGAACTTCTCAATCGCCTGCGCTCTTGTCGATACTTCCAGCTTCACATAAATCTTGCGCAGGTAGTTATCGATTGAACGGCGGCTGACTTCAATTTCAAGTGCGATTTTGTCGTATGTAATTCCTTGCACAATGCGTTCCATGATGAACATCTCCGTCTGTGTTAGCTGCAAGACACCTTCCAGTCCTCTGGAGGAGGCTACTGGACGGAAGCCCTTTTCGATCCACTCCAGCGGAATGGAGAGTAACCCTTCGCGGATACCGCGGATCATCTGCAGAAGCTGACCCGGAGTGGCTCCCTTCGACAATACCCCGCTCGCTCCCAGTTCAATCAGGGGCAGGAATATTTCCTTATCGTTCTCTTCCGTCATGATAATAATGTGGGAACACGGTGAGCTTTTTTTCATTTCCGGCAGCACCTGCTCTACGGTTCCATCATGCATCTGATAATCACTCAGCACCAGATCAGGCCTTAATTCCTCCATACCCGCGAGACATTCTTCCCAGGTAGCGAACATGCCGTCTACCGTCAGTCCCTCCTCATCTTCCAGAATTAATTTTGTTCCCAGCATACTTGTGGGATGACACCCCACGATGACCACCTGCCAGACCTTCGTCATTAATGCCCAGACCTCCTGCTATCTATATAATTTTCCAGAATGGAAAGCGCTGTAAGCGTTTCCTGTCAACACGCAAGCAAGGATCTATGCTGTCTAAGTCTAATCTTCCTACTTTTACCTTGAATACGTCCATCAGATATTCCAATCTATAGAAATTGTATCGCAGTAGTTTAACAGGATGCAATTACTTTTTGTCGTTTCTGCGCGGCTCTTTCATTTTTGCGAAAAAGATGAAAGTCTGATAGAATGAGGACTTGAAAAAATATGGCTTGAGGTGATGAAATGCAACCGCTAGCGGAATCGACCCGGGTACACTCTCGCCGGAGCGCAGAGAGAAGCGGCTCGTCCGTAAAATGGTTTCTACTGTTCTGGATTCTGATGATCGCAATCGGCGTTTATGCCGTGTACAGCTACAGCAATCATCTGAAAGATCAGGTGCTAAGCGAGCTTGGATCTCAAAGCCAGCAGCAGCTTACCGTTTTGAAGACCGATTACGAGTCCAAGATTGCCGTCCTGTCAGAACAAGTGAAGGAGCTTCAGAGCACCGTGCAGACATTCAATGAGCTGCTGACCTTCACCAAGGATAATGCCAGCAACAAGACCGACAATAGCAACAAGCTGTACACGCAATTAAGCGAAGTCAAGAAACAGCTCGATACGCTCAAGAAAGAGATGGATCTGCTCAAATGATGACACCTGTCAAAAGAGTGAACCGGTTCTTCATGCTTCTGACCGCTCCGTTATTCGGACTGCTGCTCTGTCTGTGGCTGTATCAGCCGCCGCTTGAGCTTAAGCTGAATACTGCACCCTTCGCAGCTGCTCCCGGACCCGTGAATGAAACCGCCCAATTGAAGCAGGATCTGGCTGTAGCCAAAAGCTATGCCTCTTACACCATAGACTCCATCGGCACCAGCGCACAGCTCTACAAGCAGACTACGAACGCTATGAACGCACTGGTCAGCACAGCAGCAGCACAGACCTCCCGGCCCGAGCGGATCTACAACCGCCGGATTAGCTCCCGGCTCGGCATTCCCGCCGATGTGATCAGCAGTGACCGGATTACCATTGAATTATACCGGCTGAACCCCGGCAACTATACAGCATACGCCATGAAGATTAAGCTGAAGGATTCGTCAGCCATGAAGATGAGCCTGGCCGGGGACGGCACAGGCGCTTCCGAGACCACCCTGCAGGCAGTGAACCGCTACGGCGCCTCAGCCGGTATTAATGCCGGAGGATTCGCCGATCAGAACGGCAAGCGTTATCCTCTCTCAACCACCGTCGTCGGCGGAGAGTATCTGTACGGCTTCGAACCCAGCTACAAGGACCTCAGCTTCGTCGGCCTGAACAAGTCCGGCCAGCTGATCGGCGGCAAGTTCACCAGCCGCACCCAGCTGGATCAGCTGGAGCCGGTATTCGGGGCAACCTTCGTCCCCGTTCTGCTGAAGAATCAGAGCAAGACAGCCATCCCGCTGAAATGGCAGCTGGCCCCGAAGCGGGCACCGCGGACCATTATCGGCAACTACAAGGATAATCAGCTGCTGATTCTGGTCGCTGACGGATATAACGAGAACGGCAACTCCGGTGCTACACTGGCCGAGCTTCAAGACAAGCTGTACAACCTCGGCGTCATTGATGCTTATAACCTGGACGGTGGCGGCTCATCGTCCATGATTTTCCGCGGCAAGGTCATTAACAAGCCTTCCGACGGCAATCTGCGCCGCGTCCCGACGAACTTTCTGTTCTTCAAGTAATTCCGAGTATAACCGTCAATGCTAAATATCACATTTTCATTTATTTTTACAGATTAACAAGGTATACTCAGGATAACGAAGATCGTCAATAATGGAGGTGCCTTGCATGTCGTTCTCCCTGACTTTTTGGATCGTGACCCTGGTATTCGTACTTTTTATGGCTGGTATTCTTACTTCTTCCTACAACGACGACAAGACTAAGGGCCTGTAACCCGCCCCCCGCGAATGAACCGCCGGATGCATACCACAAAAAGGAGCACCGCACTGATGTGCGGCGCTCTTTTTGTATTGTTCACTATTCACCGAAGCCGAGTCCAACCAGCATCCATGTTATAGGACGCCGCTGTGGCGTTTTACCCTATGTAGATAATTGATGCGGTCTACGCTTTTACGCGTGTCTTGGCAATTGGGTCATTTCGGAAAGACAGCTTGAACAAATATAACGGTCTTTATATTCGCTTACGCCTTCGACAGATCCACAGAAGACACACTTCGGACGGTAACGCTCCAGAATAATGTGGTCGCCCTGAACCAGAATCTCAACAGGGTCACCTTCATTCATTTGATACCTTTTACGCAGAGACTTAGGCAGAACAATTCTACCCAGCTGATCTACTTTACGTACAACGCCAGCAGGTTTCATATCTAACTTACACTCTCCTGTTCAACTTATGATTAGTAGTGCCATTTCAGACATCTAAGTTCACGTACCCTATTACTTTCTTCGGCACTATTCAACTATTTCGTTACTAAAATGTCGAATCCTGCTGAAAAAAATAAAAAATGATGTCAACTTTTAGAAAAGTTGTGGGAAATCGAGTTGCCGGAGCGCTTCGTAGACCACAATCGCTGCCGAATTGGATAAATTCAGCGATCTTACCGCCTCGCTCATCGGCATCCGCATCGCCGTTTCTTGTCCAGCCTCCAGAATCTCTGCCGGTAATCCTTTGGTTTCTTTACCGAACACGAAGAAGTCTCCATCGCGGAAACTGAAATCGCTATAACGTTTCTTGGCCTTGGTGGTTGCGTAGAAGAAACGGCCTTCCTGATACTTCTCAAGCACTTCACTGAAGGAATTGTGGTATTCAATATTCACCGCATGCCAATAATCGAGTCCGGCACGCTTCAGCGTAGCATCGTCTGTGCGGAAGCCCAGCGGGTGTACGAGATGGAGATGGGTTCCTGTTGCCGCGCAGGTGCGGGCGATATTGCCGGTATTCGCCGGAATTTCCGGTTCCACCAGCACAATGTGTAATGCCATAATATGGACGCTTCCTCTCTGTAGGGTCTTAAAGACTGCGGCGGAGTAAGTACCCGCAGTTCCTTCCTTGGCCCTGTGATGTATTCTTGATGCTGCGGGCAAGAAGAAACCTTCCGCTGCCAGGCGGAAGGTCAGGAACGTTCTTTCATTACCCTTGAGTTTGCCGGAAATGCTTCATGAAATCAGCCAGTGCCTTAACGTTCTCATGTGGAACCGCGTTGTAGATCGAAGCCCGTAAGCCGCCTACGCTGCGGTGTCCCTTGAGGCCGACAAAGCCTTCTGCTTCGGAAGCTTTGATGAACTGCTTCTCCAGCTCCTCCGATGGCATCCGGAACGTTACATTCATGATGGAACGGCTGCCTTCTTCCGCAACTCCGCGGTAGAAGCCGTCGCTGCCGTCGATATAATCATATAGGAGACCTGCTTTGTCACGGTTCTTGGCTTCAGTGCCGGCAAGCCCGCCCTGTTCCTCAATCCATTTTAACACTTCATTAACCATATATACAGAGAAGGATGGCGGCGTATTGTAGAGAGAATTATTCTTGTAATGAGTATCATACCGCAGAATCGTAGGAATATTCGCCGGAGAACTTGCGATCAGCTCTTCCTTGGCAATCACTACGGTGACGCCTGAGGGTCCGAGATTCTTCTGCGCACCGGCATAAATCAGGCCGAATTGGTTCACATCGAAATCGCGGCTCAGAATATCACTGGACATATCGGCAATCAGCGGAATGTTACCGGCATCAGGATACTGTGCATACTGCGTGCCTTCAATCGTTTCATTCGAGGTGACATGCAGATAAGCTGCATTGTCCGCAGCCTTGATGCTGCTAAGCTCAGGAATGGCCAGGAATTTCTTGTCTGCCGAGGATGCAGCTACATGCCCGCCGCCTGTCAGCTTGGCTTCCTTCAGGGCTTTGTCTGCCCAGCTTCCTGTCATTACATAGCTGCCGACCTGGCCTTCTGAGATAAAATTCATCGGAACCATAGCGAACTGTGTGCTTGCCCCGCCCTGGATGAACAATACCTTGTAGCCCTGCGGATTGCCGAGGAGCGAAAGCAGGCGTTCCTGAGCTTCATTATGCACGGATTCGTATATCGCCCCGCGGTGCGACATCTCCATGATGGACATTCCGCTCTCCCGGAACTCTACAAACTCCGCTTGCGCACGTTCCAATACTGCCAGCGGCAATGCTGCCGGACCGGCATTAAAATTGTATGCTCTCTTGCTCAAAATAACTCCCACCCTTTCTCTCCTATGAATATGGATATCGCTATGATAGCAGATAACGATAAACACCAGCAAGTATAATTATTCACATATAAGGTAAGCCAGGCAGGGTTCAGGAAGTGAAAAACTGATAGCTGCGGCTCCAACCCTTGCTGTGACGCGGTAAAATAGTGATGTCAGCAAAAACCTCGGGAGAAATAACATGCTTATCCCCCCACAAAGCAATCCGCTCGGCGGCGAAATCTCCGCTCTCTCTGATACAGGCTCCGCTCGGCTTATGGATCAGCTCCCAGTAATAATCTGCCTCCGCCTGCTCCCAGCCTTCGAGTCTGCAATAGAATTGGCGGTCCGCTTCCCCTGACCATGTCAGGCTATTCCCGTCTACGCTGAGCAAATTCTCCGTATAAGCGGATTCCGGGGCTACGATCTGCGGCGTTCCCGGCAGCCTAAGCTCATAATCCGTCCCTACAAGCGCCCCATCAATGCCGACAAAATTATGAATATACTCTTCAATCCGCAGCGCTTCGGTCCCTGTATTCTCTACCCTGTAAGAAATGTCCAGCCGGTTCCCTTCCAGCTTCAACGTCTTGACCAGCCGCATGCTGTATCCCCGGCATTCCAGCGGCTGCACAGTGTATGTAACCGATTGTCCGCTCCACTCTTCAGTGACCGGAAACGGTTTTAGCGGATACTTCCCTACGAATGAATAAGGCTCATCACTTTGCTTCTGCAGCAGCCCGATACCGAATTTGGGAAACCATTCCCCGGCGGCAGCATCCTCATAGCCAATTGCCCGGGAAATGCCAAACTCATTGCAGAGACCTATCCCTCCCGTACCCTGTCCTGGCACCAGACTTTCCGGAACGCAAAAGGTATGCCCGCCCTGCTCCAGCGTCACTCCTGTAATAAATCCGGTCCAGTCAAAACGGGTGCCCCCGTAGGCTCCCACCTCAGCAATCTCTACTGTCAGTACTCCATTAGATAGTATACGTGTCATTAATCTCTTTCCTTTCTGTCCTTAAATGGACGCAGCACATCCTATCATAGCATTACCAGGCCCATTCTATACGGTATATTTGGATATTGAAACGCCTGCTCTGCACAGACCGGCAGAGCAGGCGATAGTGTTCAGCAGCTCCGGCTTAGGCCAGTTCTACCTCCAGCAGATGAATTTCTCCTTCAGGCAGGCCTGTCAGCAGGCTGCGTGGAATCACAGCGCCCTCTGAGACGCGCTGAAGCGTTACCTCAGCTCCGTTCAAGCGGACTGCGTATATTTGATACTCTCCATACTCCGTGCTTCCTGAGGCCGTATAGACGACTTTCAGCTCGCGTCCGGCAAAGATAGTCTTGATAGCGGCGCTCTTATCGCCGTCAAACTGTTCATTTACCAGCTTCGGCTGCAGCAGCAGGTCGCCGAGCTTGCCTTTGACGCCAAATACTTCAGTGACCATGGTCAGCAGCAGCCAGCTTGCCGAGCCTGTCAGATACGTATACATTCCTCTGCCCTGCTCGTTGATATATTCCGGGATACCGGGATACATCCGGCTGACCTCGAAGTTCGCACTCAGGCGATACAGTGAGTCCAGCACCTTGCGGCCTTCTTTGACATATCCGCGCTTATACAGCGCATTGCCGTACATAACGGTCATGTGGCTGAACATAGCCCCGTTCTCCTTATGTCCGAAGGCGAAGCCGAACGCCCGGCCCAGATTCTGCTGAATGCCGCCGAAGTTACTGTTCAGCCGGTAGCCGATCTTCTGATCGTACAGATTGCGCTCTACGGCAGAGATGATCGCAGGAATCTGCTCTGGAGCAGCCGCGTGGCCCAGGAGAGGGAAGACCTGTCCGGTAAGCGTCATCCGTGTGCCTGAGGCACCTTCACCCTCTACCCGTTCCCCGTCATTATTATAATAGCCGTTGAACCAGCCGTCACCGTGTCCGCTCTCTACCCATTCATTGCGGCGCAGGTGATCGAAGATCCATTCTGCTTTACGGGCGAGATCTGCTGCAACCTCGTCAAGCTTCAGGACGGTTTTCTCCCCGCTCACCTTGTTCGGTGCAGCAGCATAGTAGCGGCTGAGCTGCTCATGCTTGGCAGAGATAGATTCATAGTTGACCGCTTGCCCCAGTGAATCGAGCAGCAGTACCATCTCTTCAGCCAGCCCCAGCGTATCTCCGCCAGTCCGGTCCTTCAGGGTAATCAGCAGCTTGGACAGATCGAGCAGATTGCTGGCATAGAAGGCTGTGAAGGTGACACTTTCGCCCCGCTGTGCAGCCATATCGAGGCCGTCATTCCAGTCCGCTCCTTCCAGCAGAATGTTGTTATGCTCACCCACATTGAAGAAGGGAACCAGATTCTGCAGCAGGATATGCTCTAAAATAGTACCTGAATAGACTTCGCCCGCAGTTGTCCGCAGACTGCTTCCTATACCCGGTTCCCAGGAGGCATCGCGGTCCTTACAGCGGTTCATGAAGCTATCGCGGAAGTAGGTCTGCTCCTGCAGCAGGAAGTCCAGATCCCCGCTCTGATCCAGATAGAGCATGGTAGTCAGGAACGGCCACGCACCATGGTCCATCCAGACCCGTGGAATATTGTTGCGGTCCGCAATGAATTCGCCCGGCTGCTGACCGATGATCGTCGCATTGCTGCCGTCTATTCGGACTCCGGCGTAGTTGTTCAGGAGCAGGCTGCGTACATCCGCAGGCTCCATAATCAATAGAGCCAGACAATCCTGCCAGAGATCGCGCCAGCCGCGTCCCCCTCTGCCGTAATCGTGGTACGGCAGGAACGAGTTACCGTATAATCTACGCAGCACCGGCTGCAGCGTGACCCATTTCATCCATTCGTCAGCGGCATGATCTCCTGTATGGAATTCTACCGTATTGACTTTATCCGCCCAGAAATGCTTATTCTCTTCAAGCAATGTATCGAAAGCCGCAACCGAGCCATATTTGCCCATCAGCGCCTGCACATCGATTCTATTATTGTCAATAGCCATCGCTATGACATAAGAATGACTCTGACCCGGCTCCAGAGTGATCGCGGCGAAACGCAGGCCTCCCAGTGCCTCGTATCCTTCCTTAGCTGCTTCGCCGCCTTTCCCAATCGGCGGAGCCAGATTGTTCACAACGGCTTCCGGCCAGTCCAAGCTTCCACCCTCACCGATGAATTCCTCCTGCACCGGGAATAATCCTGTTGGCAGCTCACCGCCCCCGCCAGCCCCGAATACCCCGTACGAAGTATGATTCACCCGGTGGCCGCGTTCGTCGAAGGACAGGGCAGGCTGCACCTCTACACCATAATCCGAAGTATAGATCCGGTTCAGCAGCGAAGTAACATGCCGGTGATCGCGCAGGTCATCCGCAGAACGCGCATACAACGGAATAGCCGCAGTAGGTGTCAGCGTAAGCGCCTCTGTACCGCAGTTTGTAAGTACCACCTTCATTAGCTCAACCTTGTCATTGCCGCAGGGTACGAAGCTTGTGATCTGCGCCCTTAGCCCCAGGTCACTGCTCTCCCGCGTCACCCGATGCCACAGAAGTCCTGCTTCCAGCAAGGATTCATCTGCTGCTTCGCCATAGAACGCCGCATTCTGCCGTGCGGAATTACCCGCAGCTGACCAGGCTCCCTTACCTTCAATGTACACCCAGAAATTGCGCGAGGCGCGGGAATTATGCAGATCCTCCACCGAGATGGGCGGCGTCAGAAAGGTATTATGACCCGAAGCGGCCTGACCATGCAGCTTAGGACTGACCGAGGACATCATGCCCCCTTCATTAACTAGCGGAAAATATAAAAAACTGCTCCGGTCCGGCTGCTCCAGCCGAAAGTCCCCGTTATTCCCGGTGAAGCTCCAGCCTGCTTTTGATCCATTGGTTTGTTCTTTCAATCCATTCATCCTCCCTGTTCCCTAACAGCAGATCTCTTCTTGTTTGCGTTGATAACATGACCACACGAGCACATAATTGCATAACCCGAATCCGCTTTCCGAAATCGGTTTCGGTTCCATTATCACACCGTTATTTCCCTTTGTAAAGCGTTATTTGTGACTTATGAGCAGAGATTGATGTGCTAAATTAATACTCAAAAACTCAGAACGCCACATTAAATTGTAACTTTATTACATTAATACTATTTAAATAACGAAACTTTACGAAAACACAATATTAAGCTATTTGTAACCCATGAGAACGGGGTTCCACATTTGCTCAACTAGCACACATTCGCCGAATTCAGGAGGACTAATGCTCTTTACACGCAAACACGCAAAAAGCCCCCGGAATCAATGATTCCAGGGGCCTCTCTATCCAGCTATATTCACACTAGACCAGCTTATCTTATACGTCGAAGTACAGGGAGTATTCATGCGGATGAACGCGGATGGCAACGGCTTGAGCTTCGGAACGCTTCAGGGCGATATAGTTATCGATGAAGTCCTTGGTGAATACGCCGCCCTCTGTCAGGAATTCGAAGTCAGCCTCCAGTGCATCCAGAGCTTCGTCCAGGGAAGCTGGAACGCTGCGGATCTTCTCTTTGTCTGCATCAGACAATTCGTAGATGTTCTTGTCCAGCGGACCGTAGCCCATTTCTTCAGGGTTGATCTTCTTCTTAATTCCGTCCAGACCTGCCATCAACATAGCGGAGAAGGCCAGATATGGGTTAGCCGTGGAGTCCGGTGTACGGAATTCGATGCGACAGCCCTTAGGTGTCACAGCAGCAACCGGGATACGGACAGCAGCGGAACGGTTACCCTTGGAATAGACCAGATTGACCGGTGCTTCATAGCCAGGAACCAGACGTTTGAACGAGTTGGTGCTTGGGTTCGTCAGCGCGATCAATGCAGGAGCATGATACAGGATACCGCCGATGTAATGCAGCGCCATTTCACTCAGGTTGGCATATGCGCCTTTTTCGTAGAACAATGGAGCATCGCCGTTGAAAATCGATTGGTGAACGTGCATTCCGCTACCGTTATCGCCGAACAGCGGTTTTGGCATGAAGGTCGCTACCTTGCCGTATTGGCGTGCAGTGTTCTGCACAATGTATTTGTAAGTGAGGAGGTTATCAGCTGTTTTCTTCAAGGTGTCAAAACGGAAGTTGATCTCCGCTTGGCCTGCTGTTGCTACTTCGTGGTGGTGACGCTCGATTTCGAGGCCAGCTTCACCAAGCAGACGGCACATTTCACTGCGGATATCCTGCTGGGAATCCACTGGAGCTACAGGCACGTATCCACCCTTCACGCCAACCTTGAATGCCATGTTGCCGCCTTCTTCCTTGCGGCCAGTGTTCCATGCTGCTTCCTCGGAATCTACGTAGAAGGAGGAAGTATTCATTCCGCTCTCGTAACGTACATCGTCGAAGATGAAGAACTCGGATTCAGGTGCGAAGAATGCTGCTGTACCTACACCGCTGGATTGCAGGAATTCTTCAGCCTTCACTGCGATACCGCGCGGGTCGCGCTCGTAACGTTCGCCATCCGGCGTGAAGATGTCGCACATAATGTTCAGCGTCGGGTGAGCAGTGAACGGGTCAATGTAAGTGGTGCTTGGATCAGGCATCATTACCATATCCGACTCTTCAATCCCCCGGAAGCCTGTAATGGAAGAACCATCGAATGCTACTCCATTTACAAAGGTTTCTTCTTCAACTGCGGATGCTGGCAAAGAGATGTGGTGAGCACGTCCACCCAAATCTACAAACCGGAAATCCACCCACTCGATATTGTTTTCCTTGATCGTCTGCAATACTTTTTCAACCGACATGCTTAATTCCTCCCCAGATTCCGAACATTAGGCCGCTCATCGTATCAAATGTTCTTGTTTTTATTTTTTTGCTGTCGTCATTATAAAACGCATACCTAACATCGTCAATGCTTATGTCAGGTATTTCTTGCGACAATGTAAGATATTCTGACGCTTTGGTGAAAATAGCAAATTCATCCGGATTCCATGTCACCTTTGTCCCAGGTGCAGCAAAAACAGCCCCCATCCTCCGCCCTGGAACGGGGAGAAGAGAGCTGTTCATTAGTCATTATACGTTGAAAATCACACTACAGGCGCAGCCTCCAGAGAAGGAGAGAACTTGCGGCCTACCAGCGGTGCCAGCTTCTCCAGATCGCGCAGCAGGCTGTCAAACTGTTCAGGGAACAGGGACTGCACGCCGTCGCCGGTCATGGAGTTATCAGGGTCGGTATGCATCTCGATAATCAGACCGTTGGCGCCGGCAGCAACTGAGGCCTTGGCCATAGGGGCTACCAGTTCACGGCGTCCGGTGCCGTGGCTCGGGTCAGAGATTACAGGCAGGTGGCTGAGATTCTGCAGCACAGGAATGGCCGACAGATCCAGTGTGTTGCGCGTGTAAGTCTCGAAGGTACGGATGCCGCGCTCGCATAGCATGACATCCCGGTTGCCCCCGGCGAGAATGTATTCTGCCGCATTCAGCAGCTCATCGTAGGTCGCACTGAACCCGCGCTTCAGTAGCACAGGACGGCCGCAGGTCCCCAGCTTGCGCAGCAGATCAAAGTTCTGCATGTTGCGTGTACCTACCTGCAGAATATCCGCGTGCTCGGCACAGATATCCACATATTCCGGCGTCATGACCTCAGTAATGGTCAGCAGGCCGTGACGTTTGCCGGCTTCCGCCATCATCGTCAGCCCTTCCACGCCAACTCCCTGGAAGCTGTAAGGTCCGGTACGCGGCTTGAAGGCACCTCCGCGCAGCACCTGGCCGCCGGAAGCCTTGACCAGCCTGGCAATCTCATCGATCTGCTCCGGAGATTCCACAGCACAAGGACCGCCCATAATAACCATGTTCTCTCCGCCGATCTTCACTCCGCGGATATCAATAACCGTATCCTCCGGATGGAAGTCGCGGCTTGCGAGCTTGTAGGATTTGGTAATCTTCACCACGTTCTCCACGCCCTTCATCTGGCGCAGATGCTCGGCAAGCTTCGGAGTGACGCCCCCGACCAGTCCGATTACGGTATGGTCAGCCCCTACTGAGAGGTGGACCTGCAAGCCTTCCTTCTCAATCACGGCAATAATCTCATTCACCTGTTCCTGAGGTGTTTGGTTGGATGTAATAACGATCATATTATAGCTCCCCTTTTGGACCTGTATTGGTAATGTTGGATAGTCCGGCACACTGCTGATTCTCTAATTCACTATCTCACTACGACGCGTGTACGCTTTTAAGCACTAAAGTGATTTTACCGCATATTCCCCTTTCAGTCAACCACTATTCCCCCGCTTCGCGTGAATTCCAGGTGGCAAAACAAGTAGAAACGGCTTTGCCCTCCTTTTAAAGGACGGTACCGTTTCAGCGAGAAATAGAAGGATAAGTATCTTGTGCAACATATACATTCTTATATTTCGAAAAAAGCAGCACAGCCCTCTCGGACCGCACTGCCGATTGAATCGTATGAATTCCTTGTTATTCTGAAATGTCAGTTGGTGCTCGCTGTCTTTTTCTTCACCGGCGGCAGGAGCTTCGCCATATTAACCGTGCGCGTGATCTCCCAAGTCTCCGGCTTCGCTTCGTCATACTGCTCCAGATAATTAATGACTTCCTTGGTGATCGGTGTCGGCGTAGAAGCGCCGGAAGTCACACCTACCTTGGTAATTCCCTTCAGCCACTCCGTATTCAGCTCGGAGACGTCAGCGATCCGGTAAGCCGTAACTCCGGCGATCTCCTCGGATACCTGCGCCAAGCGGTTAGAGTTATTGCTGCGCGGATCACCCACCACAATAACCAGCTCGCACTGGCCCGCCTGCTCAGCGACAGCCTCCTGCCGCACCTGCGTAGCCATACAAATCTCATTATGAACCTCGGCGCCGGGGAAGGTCTCCAGCAGCTTGCGCATAATATGCTTGATATCCCACTGGCTCATTGTAGTCTGGTTTGTAATGACAATCCGTGAGGAAGGGATAGAGAGCCCGGCAATATCCTCTTCCTTTTCGATCAGATGGACATGCTCCGGCGCAATTCCCACCGCACCTTCCGGCTCCGGATGGCCTTTCTTGCCGATATAGATAATTTCGCAGCCCTCATCAACCTTCTCCTTAATGAGGTCATGCGTCTTCGTCACATCAGGGCAGGTAGCATCTACCGTAGTCAGCCCTTTGGCGCGTGCCATCTTACGGACCTCGGGCGATACGCCGTGCGCTGTGAAGATGACTGTTCCCTTATCTACTTTATCTAGAATATCCAGACGGTTATGCCCGTCCAGCGTAATGATTCCGTCATCCTCGAAGGAGTTCGTGACATGGCTGTTGTGCACAATCATGCCCAGTATATAAATCGGCCGGGGCAAATCAAGATTCTGCGCAGCCTGCCGTGCCATTACCATAGCATCGACGACGCCATAGCAATACCCCCGGGGAGAGATTTTGATGACTTCCATGAATTCACCGCTTTCTGCTGTCAATGACTGCTGTAATAGGAGCCCCTCAATTATAACCTATTCCAGCGGCGGGGCAAAGAGAAGCGGCAGCCAGATGACAAAGGTAGTCCCTTCCCCCTGACGGGTGACCACCTCAACAGAGCCTCCATGCTCTTCAATAATCCATTTGGCAATGGACAATCCAAGCCCGATGCCTTCCGTGATTCCTCTGGATTCATCTGCGCGGTAGAAGCGGTCGAAGATATGCGGCACCTCATCTTTGTCCATCCCGATTCCCGTATCGGCAATGCGGATTCCTACCTGATTCTGATACAGCAATGCATCCAGCGTAACCTCACCGGCCGGGGTATATTTGAACGCATTGTCAATGAAAATAAACATCATCTGCTGCAGATAATCCTTATTCCCCAGGATATACTTACCGTTCAGATGGCCCATCTCACCGACAGACCACTCCGCTTCACGCGTCAGGAACGACGCCCGGCGGGCCACTTCAGTCATCATCGGCTCCAGTGCTACCGGCTCGATCTCGAAGGTCCGGCCGGTATCCGCCCGGGCCAGGGAGAGCATATCCGCGACCAGACGGCTCATGCGCTTAGACTCATCAGCAATATCCTTCACGGATTCGATCGAGAGCTGACGGATCTCCGCCTCGGTCATCCGGCTGTCCTGCGGGTCCATCTCCCAGACCTTTTGCAATAGATCAATGTTCCCGCGGATGGTTGTAAGCGGTGTCCGCAGCTCATGCGAAGCATCCGAGACGAAGCGGCGCTGCGTGGCATAGGCCTCCTCCAGCCCCGTATAGAAGCCCTCCATCCGCCCAAGCATACTGTTGACCGTCGCGATCAGCCGCCCGATCTCATCCTCCGGCCCGTCGTATTCGATCCGTGAGCTGAGGTCGGTTCCCGTCTGTATCCCGTTCGCCGCCTCAATGACCATGCCGATCGGGCTCATCGCCTTGCGGGCCAGGAACAGGCCGAAGGTGAAGGCCGCGACCAGAGTAGCGAAGGAACCGGCCAGCAAAATATTCTTTAGCCGGTTGAGCAGCGTGACCTGTTCCCCCGTATAGACGGCGACCTGAAGGACAGCAGGCGCAGGCAGACTGTTGTTGAGCGTTACATCAACCGCCCGCTGATAGATCAGGAAGGGGTTGCCGCCATACCTGGCTTGCAGGAATCCCTCCTGGCTATGCAGGTCCTCCTTGGCAGGAACCTGGAATTTCAGTTTAATTTCGGTCATATTCGGGCTTGGAATCAGCCGGTCCAGATCATAGATGTACATTTGGGCAAACAGGCTCTGACCCGCCGGTCCCCCAAGCATCGGCTGAAGGGTTCCGTCCTGAGTCAGGCCAGCCTTCAATTCTACCTGTTGCGACAGATTCTGGAGCCGGTCCTTCAAATCGCCATACGTATTAATATAGACAAAGCCGTAGATAACCGCCGACAAGACCAGCAGCATAACGGCAAGAATCCCAGAATACCAGGCAGTGAGCCGCAAACGTATGGACATATTAGTCACCTCTTAGGATGTAACCGGCTCCCCGGATCGTCTGAATCAGTCGTTTGCCGCCATGCTCCTCCGTCTTCTGGCGCAGCATTGCAATATATACCTCCAGCACATTCGATTCCCCGCTGTAATCATAGCCCCAGATCTTATCCATGATGAGATCGCGGGAGAGCACCCGCTTCGGGTTCTGCATGAACAGATGCAATAGCTCGAATTCCTTCGCCGTCAGCTCCAGGCGACGGCCGGCGCGGGTTACTTCCCGGGAATCCACATCCAGCGTAATATCCTCATAAGAGACCGCTTGATCCGGGCTTCCTCCCTGCTCGCTTTTGCGCCGGAGCAGTGCCCGGACTCTGGCCAGCAGCTCCTCCAGAGCAAACGGCTTCACCAGATAGTCATCTGCACCCAGGTCAAGCCCCTTCACCCGGTGTTCAATTTCATCCTTAGCGGTCAGCATCAGCACAGGAACACTGCTGCCGCCCTCACGCAGACGACGGCATACCTCGAACCCGTCGACCTGTGGCATCATGACATCCAGAATGACCACATCGGGATCACTGTTCAGAACAGCGCGCAGCCCATCCGCCCCGTTCGACGCAGTCTTGACATCATAGCCCTCAAAGGCCAGCCCGCGGCGGAGCATGGAGGTTATTTTCTCATCATCATCAATTATTAGTATATTCGGTCGCATCCGGCAGCCCCCATTGTCTCATTCATATATCTCTATTGTATCAGATGCACCAGTCTCTCCGCATCCGTACACGAACAGCACAGAGCGGAAGGGTTGCCCCTTCCGCTCTGCCGCTCACCGTCCGGTGTGCTTATTGCTTCTGAGTCTGTGCATTCTCGAAATCATTCTTGTTGCCGATCGTTACGGGCAGATCCAGCTTCTTGCCGTCACGGACCACATTCAGAGTCGCCTTATCGCCTACCTTAAGCGTCTGGATGTAAGTGATCAGATCCTGGCTGGTAGCGTAGCTCTTTCCGTCAATTCCTGTGATGATATCGTAAGGGCGCAGATCTGCTGTATAGGCTGGAGATTTGAAGACAATTTCGGCCACTACAGAGCCTTCTTTAATCGTTGTCCCCATTTGCTTGGCAACTTCATCGGTAATCGTCATCAGGGTGGCTCCAATGAATGGTACCGGTTCCTTCGGAATTTCCTGATTGGCTTCAAGCTTATCTACTACGCCTTTAATGGTATTTACCGGAATCGCAAAGCCGATACCCTGAGCGTCTCTGCTAACTGCAACGTTCATACCAATGACCTGGCCGTTCATATTAAGCAGCGGGCCGCCCGAGTTCCCCGGATTGATGGAGGCATCGGTCTGGAGCAGGTTTTTATAGGTTTTGACGCCGCTGCCGTCTTCTTCGTTGATATCAATACTGCGGCCTCTGGCGCTAAGCACCCCGGTTGTCACC
This sequence comes from Paenibacillus rhizoplanae, assembly GCF_042684125.1. Lineage (NCBI taxonomy): Bacteria > Bacillati > Bacillota > Bacilli > Caryophanales > Paenibacillaceae > Paenibacillus > Paenibacillus rhizoplanae. Next base: position 20,227 of record NZ_JBHUKY010000014.1, read on the forward strand.
GTATGGTCGAAGCCCTGCGGGTTACCGATCGCCACCACCTCAGAGCCTACCTTGATGCTGTCGGAATCGCCCAGAGCCACAGACGGGAAGTCCGAGCCTTCAATTTTCAGTACGGCGAGATCCAGATCCTTACTGGAGCCCAGCAGCTTCGCTTCATAAGTCTTGGAGGTGCCGTCTACGGTAACCTGGATGACATCGGCGCCATCTACCACATGCTGGTTGGTCAGGATATAACCGTTCGAATTATAGATGAAGCCTGTGCCAATACCGTAAGGTGTAAGCTGCGGAGAAGAATTATTCGAGCCCGGCTGGGATTCCGAGTTATTCGAACCGGAGCCGCCGCCGAATTGATCCCCGAAGAAGAACTGCGAGAACGGATCGCTCATATTCGGACTGCTGCTTCTATTCCGCGAGTTATTCGATTTCACCAGCGTCTCAATCTTGACCACTGCCGGCCCTACCCCATCAACTACGCCGGATACATCTCCCGAGCCGGTGACCAGCGCCGCTGCGGAAGTGGAAGGTGTAATGTTGGCATTGCCGCTAGCCGTCTTCCCCGCCGGATTCAATGCAACCGTGGTTGCCTCCTGGCCTCCTGTGAACCAATTCCCCCGGTCTGCCATGAACATGGAGCCTGATAAGACCACCATTCCAGCGAGAAAAGATACCAATACCGCCTTCACCGGCTTCTTCGGCTTACGGTTGTACTGCCAGCCGTTTCCTCCCTCAGGAGGATTTCCGCCGCGCCCGCCGTTCCCGTCATTGCCGGTAGTGCGGAGCGATGTGTTATAAGGTAAGGACTTCACCGGCTGTGGCGGTGTAACCTCAACCCGCTCAGGTTCGCGGCGGTTATAGTGCTGCGGGTCATTGCCGTTCATCTCATCATTGTTCAGCGATTTGAAAGGTCCGTAAGAATAATAGTACGAGCCGCCTTCTGCGGATGAATTAGTGCTTTTATCAGTATCAGTATGATTATTGTCCCATTCACGATCTGGTCCCGGTTCATGATCACGATTAAAGTTGTTGTTTTTGTTATCGTCCATGTTTACTTTCCTCCCGCGCCTTGCCGTGTCAGGCAAAGTGTTATTTGTTTTGATGTCCTTATTTTGTACTGTAAACCTTAAGGTCACATTAAAAACAATTTAAGCGGAGATAAAAGATACCAAGACGATGCTGGATCGTTGATTAATCAAACAGATCTTCTATGGTACGGATAGGCTTCACCTCCATAGGTTCTTTGAATGCTGCCATATGAAAGTAGGCGGCCAGCCAGATGATTGCGCATATAAGAATATAAGCCACGTTTATTCCCTCCCTAAAGTGGATGGGCACAGCAGCCGGTTCACCCGCTCTGCACTGCAGAACATGAAGATCAGGAGCGTAAGTACAGCAAAAGGGAATACGGAAATGCTGGTGCGCACGGATAAAAGTCCAAATAACGGCGGAATTAACGTTGTCCCCGTATAGGCTACCGCCATCTGATACCCGATTAGGCGGGCTGAATTCTCCTTGCCGAACCGGGCCGGCGTCTCATGCAGGAGACCCGGATAAATCGGTGCGAGGCCCAGACCAATCAATATCAGTCCTGCAAGTGAGAGGGCCGGATGGAACGGGATTACAAGAACGGCTCCGCCTGCAATGGTCACCAATTGACCGTAACGGATAAGAAGGCGGTTACGGACTTTTAACGTGATGAAGCCGGTAATCAGCCTGCCAACTGTAATGCCCGCGTAGTATACGGAGATCCAAACCGCTGCTGTATCTGGCGCAATCCCTCTTGCACCTACCAGATAACTGGCGCCCCACAGTCCAACCATCGCTTCTATTCCGCAGTACAACAGGAACGTCAAAAGAGTAGGCTTCACGCCCCGCAAGCGGATGGTGTTCGCCTGCGGCTTAAGGTTCACTGCCGCATCATCTGGAAGATTGCCGCTAAGCGCTGCGGGAAGCTGCGGCTCCCGCGTGGCAGCAACCTTGTTCCATAGCGGAAGTGTCACTAACAGAATCATCGCGAATCCGAACTGAATGATGGCAACAACCGCATATCCTCCTCTCCAGGACTGGGCGTGTACGAGATTGACCGCCATAATCATGGGTCCCAGGGTCGCGCCTACGCCCCAAAAGCAGTGCAGCCAGCTCATATGATGAGCCTTGTAATGTTCGGCCACATAATGATTCAGCGCCGCGTCCACTGCTCCTGCTCCAAGACCTAGCGGAACGGCCATTACAATGAACCAAAACACGGATGGCGACACGGAGAATCCGAACAATGAAGCGGCGGTTAAGAGGCAACTGACAAAGGTAATTCGTCCTGTCCCCAGGCGTTTCACCATTGTATTGCTAAACAGACTGGACACGATGGTCCCTCCGGCAATAATCATCGAGATGATTCCCGCCGACCCAAGCGAAGACCCCATCTCTGGCCAGATCACAGGCCACGCAGAGCCAAGTAAAGAATCGGGAAGTCCCAGACTGATAAAAGCCAGATAAATTATAATCAAAAAATACGTAGACAAAAATTCTCCCCCTAAAATCACTTAATAAATAATCTTTATAAAGTATATAAATTAAGTATGTGCTCTCTCTTATTTTTTGTCAAGAAGCGGATTAATCTATTCAATAAAACAACAAAAAACCCCTGTAGTTAACAAGGGTTGTTAGTACGTTTGGTCTATGTAGGCTCCGGCTCTAACTCCTTCAGGGTCAGCCTGCGCAGACCGTGCTCGAAATCTTCCTGAAAGGTGTGCTGTAACACGACCTCCGGATAAACCGGCATGGGATGCTGAAGCTGATAGGCTGCCCAGGCCGATGTCCAGACTTCATCCTCTACTCTGTCCTGATAGATGACAATTCTATCCGGGGCCAGCACTGCATTCACCGTCTGTAATATCCTGCAGGTTGCAGCTATGAATGTATCCCGGGGTATCTCCAGGCTCCACTCAGGCATATCGGGAAGGAACTTAACCTCGCCTGACATCCCCTGATTTCCTTTTAGAATACTGCCGTGCAGATATATCCCCATCCCCGGCGGGTATCCGTTCGGAAAGTAGAGCCCCAGTAAATATTGCTCTTCGCCTTCGCTATGCTTCATGCAATATCCGCTGATCGCTGCATTCACATCATTCTCCACCAGAATAGGCAGCCCAAACCGGGTCTCAATCTCTTCTATCAAACGTGAGCCCGTCAGCTCCCGGAGACTGCTGACCTTAATTTCACCATTTACCGCCTGTCCCGGAATACCTATGCCAATCACCTTGATGGAAGGATACTGGCACAGTGCATGTTCAATGATTGTATAGAAGAAATCTCGTTCGAAAACCGGGATGATATGCTCATCCTTCATCAGAATATCGTCCTTCAAATTGATAACTGTGGCGGAGACCAGGACCTTTCCCGCTTTTTCTGTCACGTACATCACCAACGCGAGGCTGAAATTATAATTATAGCGATAGGTCTGTGCGGGTCTGCCCCCGTTGGAGGGCACCACCAAGTCTTCGAACAGTTCCCCTAACTCGGACAGTTCCTTAACTAATGAGTTCACAGTTACTACGCTCAGCTTGGTCAATGCAGCTAGCTGGGGTTTTGTGGCCGTCTCCATACGTTTCATCACCTGGCGCACATTATTCAGGTTCATTTCCTTCATCAGATTGGCGTTTGCTATTCGGATAGCCTCCTTATCGGTTCGATAGATCATTAGATTAAGTCAAAAAGCCTGCAACTGCTACCCTTGCGCCCAGCCCTTGCGGTGCGCGTAGATCGCCAGCTGGGTGCGGTCATCCAGCTCGCATTTCATCAGCAGGTTGCTGACATGGGTCTTCACGGTCTTGATGCTGATATGCAGCTCCTCGCCGATATCCTTATTCGTCTTGCCCTCGGCGATCAGCAGCAGCACTTCCTTCTCCCGTTCGGTCAAGCCGGAGGAGTCGCCCTGGACCGTGCGCTGGCGGATGCCGCGGGTCAGTGCCTGCGACACATCACCGGTCATCACCGGCATGCCGCGAAAGGCGCCTTGCAGCGCATAGATCAGCTCTTCTGCCGAGACGGTCTTGAGCACATAGCTGACAGCCCCGGCTTCAATTGCATCAACCACCAGATCGTCCTCCAGGAAGCTGGTAAGGATGACAATCTTGAGGCCGGGGAATTCGGCCAGGACCGCGCGCGTGGTCTCAGCTCCGTTCATCACCGGCATCATCAGATCCATCAGCACCAGATCCGGCAGCGCCTCCTGCCCCAGCTCACGCAGCATCGCCAGCGCTTCATGTCCATTGGCTGCTTCCCCGATCACTTCAAACATCGGGTCCAGCATCAGATAAGTTTTGAGGCCCATCCTCACCATATCGTGATCATCTACAAGCAGTACTTTTACGAGACTCATTCTGCACTCCTCCTAACAATTGTATAGCATGATACTGCCCCAGCTTCTTCCCCGCTGAGCCCATCAAGCCTCTTCAGAATCGGCGTCAGTCCCGTTAGCAGTAGTCTCCGCACGGCCTTGGACAAACTTTGGAATATGTACGCGGATCGTCGTTCCCGCTCCCCTGCGGCTGATAATCTCGACCTGGCCGCCGAGCTTCTCGGCACGCTCACGCATGGTCGTGAGCCCGTAGGAGCCTTGCTTATGCTGCACATGCTCGAAGCCCTGCCCGTCATCGCTGATGCTCAGCACCACCTGGCGTGTCACCTCCCGCAAGGATAGACTGACCACCCGTGCACCGGCATGCTTCACGATATTAGCCATCGATTCCTGAATAATCAGGAACAGCTGATGCTCAATGGCTTCGGACAGCTCACCCTGAAGCTCGAGCTCCTTCACCCCTTTGAGCCCGTTCTGGCGGCAGTAATCCGGGAACCACTTCTCCAGTGCCTCGAACAGATTGCGCCCCTCCAGCTCCACCGGACGCAGCTGTGCGATCAGCGCCCTCATCTGCTTCTGCGCCATCTGGGACATGCTGATCAGCTGATCCATCACCGTCTGCCCGTGCTCGGCGCTGCGTTCAAGCACTTTAGGCAGCGAGGAGGCGGACATATGAATAGCGAACAGCTGCTGGCTCACCGTATCATGCAAATCCCGGGCCATACGCCTGCGCTCTTCCAGTACCGCGCTCTCCGCTGCCTGTTCCTTCTCAATGACTTCCTGTTCCCCGAGCTGCTGGAGCCGCTTCATCTTCTTCTCGACCGTATCCATCATAATGTTGAACTCATGATAGACGCGTGCAAAAGACTGGTCCTCGCTCTCCGGCATCCGCACCGACATATTCCCCTTGGCCACTTGCAGCATATTCAGATCCAGATGATCGATCCGCCGCTGAATCCGCTGACCGGCGATGTAGCCGATGATAACCGTGAACAGTACAATGCCCAGACACAGGTAGATCCACATCCGGGTATCCACCACCTGAATATAGCCCAGGCATGTCCCGGCATACATCAGCCCCGCGCTCACCCCGCCGCTAAGCAGGAAATACACCAGCAGCATCCACTTGGTATTACTGAAGATCCCCATTTAACCCACCGTTTTAACTTTAACGTCACCGATGAAGCAGCTAACGTTGATACGGACCTTCTTGCCCGATTCCTTGTAATATGGCGTCTTGCACTGCACATTGCTCATGAACCCGCTGCGCGACTGCTCAAGCACCTGCATATCGCCGATGAACGAGCTGCCGGTCACAGCCACACCCAGATCCATATCATCTGGAATGTACACCTTAATGTCGCCGACAAAAGCAGAAATATTAATCTTCGTCTCGCCGTAAGGAATCTGCGCATTGGTCAGATCCAGCACCGTATCCCCGATGAACTGCGAAATGTTGGTCCTCTTCAATTGAAAATGCTCCTTGCCCATATGCACATCGCCGATAAAAGCCGAGCGGTTCGTCGCGTCCTTATCATGTCCGGAATCCTGAAACTCCTCATGCCATTCGCCGTGACGGCGGGCTTGCCGTTCCTGACGCTCGTGGCGTCTTCGTTCCTGGCGCTCCTGCTTCTCCTGCCAGCGGGTATCCGCCGAGGCATGAAGCGGGTTACCACCTGCGTCTTCCTCATTCTTATGCAGATAATCATTCCAGTTCCGGTCCTCGCTGCCAGCCGTCTTGCCGAATTTCTGCTCGAACTGCTGATCGAGCGTAGATTCCAGCGGAGCGGGCGGCGCTGTATCCAGCGGACTCTTACCGGGTCCAGGCGGGTAGTAGCCCGGTGGTGAAGGCGGTGCCGGAGGTATAGGCGGAGTGCCCGGCCGCGGCTTGAAGATGACGGATAATCCGCCGCCGATCAGCATGACCGGAATCAGCATTTTGAAGAAATCGCCTGCCGAGTAGTAGAACCAGTCTAAATTCCGTCCCAGGAAAAACACCCCAAGGGCCAGAAATAAGAACCCTCCCAGTGTTGCCGAGAATCTTGAATGCTGCTCATCCGGAGCCAAAAACCGTTTGATTCCCATCACGATCAGAATAACCGGCCAATAGGTGGAGATCAGTGAACCCAGACTGAAATCCGTGTAACCCATCTGCCGGAGCAGGAACATTCCCCCCAGAGCGATGAGGAGCAGGCCCCCGAGCACCTGACTGGTGAACCTTCGTTTCATAACGTCATCCCCTTTGTCGTAAATACAACTCTTCCTTAGTAAACACTTATAGCCTTAGTGTACAGGAAGAATGCGGCGGAGAACAGCGGCGTAAGAAGGAACCGCATCTCAGTCTCCAGACCGAGATATCTGGAATAATAAGTAATATTATAGCTACATAAAAAAGCTGCCCCCCAGCCCGTAATCCGGACATGGCAGGACAGCTTGTTGCTTCAGGAGCTTACCGGGAACCCAGCATTACTGCTGCGGTTTCTGAGCCGGCTTGGTCATAGAAGTGCTGCTTTGCTTAGTAGCGCCGTCATTTTCAACAGCGAACTCTGCATTGTATTTTTCATTTGGTGTTTTGAAATTTTCCTGTACCTTCGGTTTCTTGGAATTAGCCACGAGAATCACCTCCCTATAGTATCGGAAGAAGCAAGTATTTGCCCCAGTCGATATTATGGGAAGCAGCCCCCTGTATTATGCATACTCACGTGAAAATAAATTCAAACTCCCGGATTGTATGGCGTAAGCATCCCTTAAATAGCTTCTTCCAGCAAATATTGCGGAACCGCTTTATAGGTCTGGATAGCGTGACCCAGACTCTTCAGCATACTTTCCGTGCATTTGCCGTCGCCGCGCTTAATCAATTGAACCACGACCGACTTCTTGCCCCATTCCTTGTAGACCTGCTTGGTGGTGCTGAAGTAAAGATCGATCTTCCGCCCTTTGATCGCTGATCCGGTGTCAGCCACAATTCCATATCCATAACCCGGTATATATAAAATACTTCCCAGCGGCAGCACCTTCGGGTCCGCAGCAATCGTGGATACCGCATTCTTGTCCCGCCGTACCTTGACTCCAGAATACGTAATCCCGTACTCCGGATGCTTCGCGGTCTTGCCGGTGGATTCGTATCCGGCGGTATAGCCGGTCGCTGTTACTTTCAGCGAAGTGATGATCTGCTCTGGAGCCGGCGCAGCTACCGGTATTGAACCAGGGGCCTTGACAGCATTCTTAGGCTTAGCTGCCTGTCCCTCTTGCTTAGGAGCCTTAACTGCGGCATCCGGCCGTACGACTCTTGAAGAGCCTCCAAGACGAGATGCTGAGCCTGCCTGCTGACTCCCAACCGGTGACTGCTTCTGTATACTGCTGCCAAGTTGTCCTGCAGTGTCTTCCATCCCTCTCGCCTGAACCGACTTGCGCGCGTAATCCGGGAAGATCCCGGCAGCGGTCAGCATAAGGACGATCGTGACGAAAAGACACCAAAACCTCTGGTATAAGCCCATTTTGTTCATTAGTTAAACCCTCCCCATACTACGAAGGTTTCCCGTTTCACAAAATTATATACATGAAACCGCGTTCCGGCGGTCTCATGCGGCTTATAACAGAGGCTTAGTGTAATACTCTAGATAACGCGTCCGGCAACTTCCTGTGCAAGCGAATCAATAGCTTCCTGCAGCGGCTGGGCACCGATATCCCCTTCACCGCGTTTGCGGATTGACACGCTGCCGGCGTTCATTTCATTCTCGCCGACTACGAACATGTACGGCAGCTTCTCGAGCTGCGCTTCACGGATCTTGTAGCCCATCTTCTCATTGCGTAAGTCCACTTCCGCCCGGATGCCGCTACGCAGCAGCTTCGCTTCCACTTCCTTCGCATATTCGTCGAAGGCCGACGATACCGGGATAATCTTCACCTGCTGCGGGGACAGCCAGAGCGGCAGTGAACCGGCAAAGTTCTCCAGCAGGAAGGCTACGAACCGTTCCATGGTTCCCAGAATCCCGCGGTGCAGGACAACCGGACGGTGTTTCTGGCCGTCGTCGCCGACATATTCCAGCTCAAAACGCTCCGGCAGCAGGAAGTCAATCTGTACGGTCGAGAGTGTCTCTTCTTTGCCGAGTACAGTCTTAATCTGCACATCGAGCTTCGGACCATAGAAGGCCGCTTCGCCTTCGGCTTCGTAGAACGGCAGACCTGCTTCTTCGACTACCTCACGCAGCATACGCTGTGCAGTCTCCCACATCTCGTCGTTGGCATAATATTTCTCAGTATCCTTAGGATCACGGTAGGAGAGGCGGAACCGGTAATCTTCAATCCCAAAGTCGCTGTATACTTGCTTAATCAATTCCAGCACGCGGATGAACTCGCTCTTGATCTGGTCCAGACGGCAGAAGATATGCGAGTCATTCAGCGTCATGGAACGCACGCGGTGCAGACCTGTCAAGGCTCCCGACATTTCATAACGGTGCTGAATCCCAAGCTCGGCAATACGGATCGGCAGATCGCGGTAGCTGTGCATCGAACTCTTGTAGATCATCATATGATGCGGGCAGTTCATCGGGCGCAGCACGAACTCTTCGTTATCGATAGTCATCTTAGGGAACATATCTTCCTGATAGTGCTCCCAGTGCCCGGAAGTCTTGTACAGCTCTACGTTCCCCAGTACCGGAGTGTAGACATGCTGGTATCCGAGGCTTGCTTCCATATCCACAATATAACGCTCCAGAATACTGCGCAGCTTCGCGCCCTTAGGCAGCCAGATCGGCAGGCCTTGTCCAACTAACTGGTTGAAGGTAAAAATCTCCAGCTCCTTGCCCAGCTTCCGGTGGTCGCGCTTCTTCGCTTCCTCCAGCAGACGCAGATGCTCATCCAGCTGTGCCTTCTTGATCCAGGCTGTGCCGTAGACACGCTGCAGCATCTTGTTCTTGCTGTCTCCTCGCCAGTAAGCCCCGGCCACATTCATCAGCTTGAATACCTTGATCTTGGCTGTAGACGGCAAATGCGGGCCACGGCAAAGGTCAAAGAATTCGCCTTGCTCATAGATGGTGATTACACTGTCTTCCGGCAGGGCTTCAATCAGCTCCAGCTTGTAAGGATCACCCAGCTCGCCGAAGCGCTCCAGTGCTTCCCCACGGCTGACCTCATGGCGGACAATCGGCAGATTCTCCGAGACGATGCGGTCCATTTCCTTCTCGATCTTCAGCAGATCCTCGGGATTGAGCGGATGCTCCAGATCCATATCATAATAGAAGCCGTCTTCGATCACAGGACCGACTCCAAGCTTCACTTCCTTGGTGCCGAACAGGCGTCTTACCGCCTGCGCCATCAGGTGAGCTGTACTGTGGCGCATCACCTCGAGACCTTCCGGCGAATCCAGAGTTACGATCTCTACCAGATCGCCTTCCTGCAGCGGGGTTGACAGGTCTACGACAATCCCGTTGAGCTTGCCTGCTGCTGCGTTCTTGCGCAGTCCGCTGCTGATAGAGGCGGCTACATCATCAATGCTGCTGCCGTCTGCGTATTCCCGGACCGATCCGTCCGGAAGCTTAATATTTACTGACATGATTACTTCCTCCTAAAGTTTGTTGGGCTGTACTTCGCTGAACTCTTCACACAAAAAACACCCGTCCCGCAAAGGGACGAGTGATTGCACCCGTGATTCCACCCAAATTCGATCTATCCTTGCAGCTGCCGCTTATGCTTCAGCTTCACTGCAGAATAAAATCCTTCGTTAGCATGGGGATAACGGCCATGAACCGGCGGTTCTTACTATCCGTTAAGGTTCCAGAGTACGGAAGCCGTCAGGAGTTCATAACCGCAGCTACAAAGGGGTAAACCAACAGCCGGTACCGGAGGAAGTTGCAGCCTGAGGCTTCCTCTCTCTGAAACGGTCCAAAGCAAGTGGTTCATATCTTCGTCAACGCTGATAACATGAATTAAGGCAATTATAAATCTCAGCTTATCTTCCGTCAAGCGCAAACCGGCTGTCCGCCCCAGGTCAGAAAAGGGCCCGTGCTATTTCAGCACGGGCCTTCTATCTGACTTATGAAGCTTTGTTCTCCAGCATACGGAAGATGATCACCGCAGCCTGGGCACGGTTAGCCATGCTCTTCGGTGCGAACTGCTTAGCATCCACACCGTTGACGATACCAATCTGAGTCAGCTGTGCCACCGCCTGTTGGGCGTAAGGAGCAATCTTGGCCTTATCCGTGAATTTGTTCAACGTTGCAGCGTCAACCGGCTGCAGTTGGCCCTTAAGGGCATTCGCAATCATAATCGCCATTTCCTCACGGGTAATCTCACGGCCCGGTTCGAATTTACCGTTGCCGGAGCCTTTTACAAGACCTGCATTCACAGCCGCAGCAATCGTATCAGAGTACCAGACACCCTGCTTCACATCGCTGAATTTCGCAGGTGAAGCCGAATTGCCAAGTTCAAGTGAACGAACCAGCATGGTTACGAATTCTGCGCGGGTTACACTCTTCATTGGCGCAAAGTTCGTGCCGTCCATCCCTTTGATAATACCTTTGGCTGCCAATGCATTAATAGCATCTGCGGCCCAGGCTACCTTGCCCAGATCCTTGAAAGCTACTGCAGGTACAGCCGGGCTTGGCGTTGGAGCTGCCGTTGCCGCCGGTGTAGCTGCCGGACTTGGAGTGGCCGAAGGCGAAGCTGTTGGCTTCGGTGCTGCAGTTGTAACCGGTCCAGGGTTGTTACCAGGGTTCGGATTAACCGTTCCAGGGTCTTTCTCCACATTAGTGATCCGGCCTTCAATAGCAGCAGTGATCGCGCCGCCGTTGAATGTTTTGACGATATATTCATAGAATACATCCAGGTCAATCGGTCCGGCCAGCGAGGAGCTTGCCTCAGTTAATACCTTATAATTGTCGCCGCCCGCAGCCATGAAGTTATTAACTACAGCCGTGTAGCTCTTCGACATTTCAATAGGTGTTCCGTCAGCCTTAGTCAGGTTAGCCACACGCTCTGCAACCGGCAGATACATGTTAGCTGTATATTTCAGACCTGAGATTTGCAGGGTCTTCGTATCTGTGGTGCCGTCAGGCTTAACTGCCCATTGCTGCTGCAGCAGGGTCTTGATCTGTTGACCAGTCAGGGTCAGCTTCACCAGCGTGTTGCCGAACGGCTGGATCTTCGCCAGATCCCCGAACGCTACATTGCCCTTCGGAAGATCCGCACGGATACCGCCCGGGTTCATGAAGGCGAAATCCGCAGGATCTTTCTCGCCCTCTTTGAAGATAGCATGACGCATCGCATCTGCAATCAGATTACCCAATGCTGATTCCTTAGTGTAAGCATCTGTACGGGTTACTGTACCGTCAGTAGTTCCTACAGGCTGAGTCAGCTCAGGGTGACGATTCAGATAGTAGTCCACCAATGCCTTGGTTTCGGCATCCGGTGTGATTTTACTCTGAACCGTGTTCGTTACAGTAGCGGTTTTACTCTTCACTGTACCAGTAGCTCCGTCAATCACCAGCTTGATGTCTTCAAAAGCCGTTCCGTAAGAGTAAGCCTGAACGATCAGCTTACCGTTCACCATATCATTGGCATAGCCATGATTGTCCCCTGCTACGATAACATCAACCGGGGAATTGGCTGGAAGCGCATTAGCCAAATCTACAGCTTCGCCGGTGGATACATTCTTTTTGGTAACCGGATCAGTCTTGGTTGTTGCCGGATCATGGGCAAGCACCACGATCGTCTTGACGCCTTGAGCATTCAGCTCGGCCGCATATTTCTCAATCGCCGCGACTTCTTCCTCGGCACTCAGGAATTTCACACCGGCTGTACCGGCTGGCGATACTTTGCTTGGCGTTGCTTTGGTCACAACTCCGATGAAGCCGATCTTCACGCCGCCAACTTCTTTTACAACATAAGGGGTAATAATAGGTTTGCCAGTAGTGCTGTCTACTGCGTTGGCATTGATATAATCGAAATCTGCGCCATTATGGACGACTTTATCATTCTTAGGGTCCTTACCGCCATAGATTTGAGCCTTCATAGCCTCAACACCTTGGTCAAATTCATGGTTCCCCAGGGTGCCGATGTCGAACTTCATGAGATTCATCCATTCCATCGTCGGCTTGTCGCGTTCCAGTGAAGATACCGGAGCGGATGCGCCCACAGAGTCGCCGTTGTGGAACAGCAGCGAATGCTCATATTTGGCACGGGCTTCCTTCAAATAAGCTGCAAGTGTAGCCGCTGTGCCTACTGCTTCCCCGTTCACCACCGAGGTAGTGTCCAGTTGGCCGTGGAAGTCATTAATGCCCAGCAGATGGACTTCAACATCTCCCGTTGGAGTTGGAGGAGCTTTTTTCAAGTCAAGGTTGTAGATCTCAAATCCTCTTACATCTGTAGTACCCGTAGTTTGGATATTGGCAGGAGCAACTGCTGCTGCTCTAGGCGAAGACGGGAACGTTACAGTGACATTCCCTTCGATATGGTCAATCGACCAGTTGTTGTCTGCGGTAGGATCAACCGTTCCGGCAGCGCTGATATAATCCATCAGCACCTGGCGGTTCTCCATCTGGGAATCAATAATCATATTAGCTTCTTTGACACCTGGGAAGTTCCCTCCGCCGCTTGCACGGTAGTTGTTGGTAACGACCACGAAGTTCTGTTCCAGATCCAGTGCCTTGTCGCCATAAGTAATGGAGGTTACCCGGCTGGAGGACTTATCGTTGATGCTGCCGTCGGGCTTGTACTTCGCATTGCGGGTGACATCAAGCGTATATTTGATGCCGTCAATCACATCGAAATTGAACACAGCAAATGCTGAATTTAAAAGCGGCTGAGGCGTGGAGATGGAAGGCTTAATGCGGTTGAACGCTCCTGCACTCATCTCCACCCATTCTTTGACGGTCGAACCCTTAACTACAATCGCCTTCAGCGTGTTGTCATAGAGATACAGATCGCTAGCACTGGCAATCGTAAGGTTGCCTTTCTTGATGTCCGTATATTCCTCAGGGCCGTTGCGTCCGGCCTTAAATGGTGCACCGACGCTCAAGATCGGCAGGTTTCTATAATCAGCCAAGTTCTCGTTAGTATGAATCAAGTTAGATACATACTGCTGCTGGGCATAGGTTACGATCTGTACTGTCGGATCATCCTGCACCATAGCAAAGTAGCTGTTCATCGGCGCAGTTGTTACACCAAGCGGTTGATTCACGTAATCAATCGTAGCTTGATGTGCCGCTCCGGCAAGATCATCAATGGCAGAGTCAACGGCTGCGCCAGCAATAGAGCGTGTAGAAGCCTTGGAGCCTGCTTTGTCTACTGTCCACTCGCCGTTGCTGTTCTGGGCGATCTTCAGATCGATAAGGCCCAGGTAACCTCCGCCATAGCCCGCTTGTACTGCCGGAGTGCCATTGATATGGCCGTTAACGTTATCTACCTTGGCTACATCATTATTGTAAGGAAGCTTGGTGGACGGATCTTTGAAGGAAGCATCCAGCTTGCTGTCATCCCCGTTCGTCGGGAATACCTTGTGGGTATGCGAGAAGGTAATGGCATCGATGCCTGGAACCTTGCTCAGCAGGTTAATGACATTCTCTGCTCCGGTTCCTTCAGCGGCCGCAGCGTCGAACCCGGAATGAGTCATGGCGACGATAACGTCCGCACCATCGTTCTGCATTTCAGGAACAAACTTCTTCGCCGTTTCCACAATATCTTCGGCAACAACGTTTTTCTCCAGGTTCACCTTGTCCCACTCCATAATCTGCGGAGTAACCAGACCCATGAGGCCGACTCTAATGGTAACGGTATTGCCGTTGCTGTCCTTTACTACTTTATCGATGATTTGATAAGGTTCAAACGTATTTTTACCGTCTGACTTATTATAAATATTTGCATTCACATAAGGGAATTTCGCACCCGTAGACTCTTTATAGGTTGCACTGCTCACATTGCCCTTAACTGTCCGGTCCAGATAATCCAATCCATAATTGAATTCATGATTGCCGAAGGTTGCTGCATCATAACCCATGAGGTTCATAGCTGCGATGATCGGATGAATCTGGTCCTCGCTAGTCTTGAAGTCAGACACTTGGGCCATGTACGTTCCCAGTGGTGTTCCTTGAATTAAATCGCCATTATCCAGCAAAAGGTTGTACTTGCCGTCTGGATCATTGCGTGCAGCCTTTACTAAGGTTGAAGTACGGTCCAGACCTACAGTCGCGGAGGCGGCACCCTTAAAATAGTCCCATCCATATACGTTCGTATGAACATCAGTAGTGCTCATCAAACGTAAATTAATGGTTCCCGGATTAATCACCGGAGAAGCCTCAGCCTTTCCTGCCGCCAGCACAGGAACATTGAATACTCCGCCCAGCATCTGTGCTGCCAGAACTGTGGTAGCCAATAAAGAAGCTATCGGCTTGTTCCATCTTCTCTCTCCCATAAATCTAATTTCCTCCCTGTGATTGCTATATTATTCTACCACTGTCCGAAAAATTGTATCATAGCCCTGCCTATGAATCTATCAAATTGCATTAACTCTTATAAATTGTTGTGTAAAATCTCACATTAATTGATCGTTTTTTGTAAAATATAACGATATCATTTTACAATTAAGCGAACAATTAAGTGAAGAAAGCGGAAAAAGCCAATTCAATTGGACTCCATCCTGTTGGACAGGTTAAACAGGAAATAAAAACAGATTAATTACTCTTTTATAAATGGATTTTTACAATACCATAGGATTTATAGGGGGAGTTGAAATGACTATACAAAAACCTGTACGCGGTATATTTCTCGACCTTGGCTGGACGATTTTCCGCCCTGCAACAGGTGATTGGAGGATAACATTAAAAGCGTTGGAATACATAAATCCGCAAATACTAGGGTCAATACCACAAGAACAATTGAATACGGCAATTTCAAAAGCAAATGAGCACCTCAAAAATGAAGTTTACAAAACTGAAGATGAGGAGCTTGAAAGGTATACAAATTACTATAAAACAATGGCTGAAGGGTTACCTGAAATTCACCTTACCGACGAACAAGCTGAAATCATTGCCTACGATAGAGTGTATAACGATGCTAATTATGTGTTTTTTGATCATACAAAACAGACCCTTGAAAGCCTGAAAGAAAAGGTTACGATTGGAGTTATTTCAGATACCGACCCGTCAATCAAAAGGGTTCTTAAAAATGCTGGTATTTATGAGTATTTTGATAATATGACACTTAGTTTTGAACTTGGAGAAAACAAACCTAATCCCGGCATGTTCAGCCATGCACTTGATGCGATGCATTTGCCGGCAACAGAAACAGTATTTGTCGATGATTATGAACAGAACTTAGATGGTGCATCAGCTCTGGGTATACAATCAGTATTAGTCCTATCAAGAACGAATTCTCAAGCAAGCACAAGGTATCTAAACATCAAAAAACTATCCGATTTATTATTGTACTTATAAAAGACAAATAACGCTTATCCATAACTAATCCTCGCCTTAGGGATTAATATTGAACAAGCGTTGTAGTTGAACATGTAAAATTAACGGGGTAAATACTACAAGATGTGTAGTACATACCCGCTACTTTATCCTTGATGTATTTACCCCATTATGCCAAAAGCACCCTATAGCTAGCCTCTAGTTCTGCATCACAAAATCATTATCGATCTTCGCATTCGCATCCTCGAACGTGCGCAGAATGTCATAGCGCGTGTTGCGCTGCGCCGGGATCTTCCCTGCTTCGCGGATGAGCTGGGTAATGGACTCGATGTTGACCTTGTAGGTCGCGCCAGCGGAGGAGACTACGTTCTCCTCGATCATCGTGCTGCCGAAATCATTACAGCCGTATTGCAGGGAGAGCTTGCCTACTTCAGGCCCCATCGTTACCCAGGAGGACTGGAAGTTCTTGATATTATCCAGCACCAGACGGCTGATGGCTACAGTCTTCAGATACTCCTCCGGTGTCTGCCGGTCAAGCTTCAGGTTCGTATTATCCGGCTGGAAGGTCCAGGAGATGAACGCCAGGAACCCTTCGGAGTCATATTTGTTCGCAATACATTCATCCTGCGCTTCACGGACACGCAGCAGATGCAGCGCCCGCTCTTCCATGCTCTCGCCCAGCCCGATAACCATCGTGGCTGTCGTGTTCATGCCGATCCGGTGTGCGGTCTGCATGACATCCATCCACTCGCGCCAGGAGCCCTTAAGCCGGCTGATCTTGCGGCGGGTACGGTCATCGAGAATCTCTGCGCCACCGCCGGGCAGAGAATCGAGGCCCGCAGCATGAATCTCACGCATGACCTGTTCCAGCGGCAGGCCGGAGACCTCAACCATTTTCATAATCTCAGCAGGTGAGAAGGAATGCATCGTAATCTCCGGGAACCGCTGCTTGATGCCGCGCAGAATATCCGTATAATAGCTGAACGGCAGATTCGGATTCGTACCGCCCTGCATCAGAATTTCGGTTCCGTTTACGCTCATGGTCTCAGCAATCTTCTGATAGATTGTCTCATCGGGAAGCACATAGCCTTCCTCCGAACCGGGTCTGCGGTAGAAGGCGCAGAAGCGGCAATATACATCACATACATTGGTGTAGTTAATGTTGCGGCCGATGACGAATGTCGTCACAGGCTCCGGGTGCCAGCGCTTCATAATAATATCTGCAGCAGCGCCCATCTTCTCAATTTCATTGCTCTCGAACAACGTGATCGTGTCTTCCAGTTGAAGACGCTCACCCTTAAGTGTCTTATCCAGAATAAGGTCAATTGCACTCACCGTTGACGGCCTCCTCTTAATCTATGAAGTAGTATAGATAAATTTAATTTGAAGTAAAATACTCGTTCTCCCATCGTATCACAATCAGCTGTTCTTGAGAAATGTTTCGCTGCGCAGGACTGATAATTGCCCTTGTCCCAGGCAAAATTAAACAGCAGCGCCCGAAGGCACTGCTGCTTGTACGTTCTGCGAATCTTCACATGCCGGGCCAGGTCCGGCGCATTGCCTTATTCCAGCTCACTCCGGGCGGCCTCCAGGGCCTGCCTTAGATCGGCGATCAGATCATCTACATGCTCTATGCCGACCGAGAACCGCAGTAGGCGATCATCCACGCCGACCGCATCGCGGATTTCAGCCGGAATATCGGCGTGGGTCTGTATCGCCGGATAGGTCATAAGCGATTCAACACCGCCCAGACTCTCGGCGAAGGCGATCAGCTTAATGTGGCGGAGCAGCGGCTCCACATAGCTGGCCTCTTTTACCTTGAAGGAGAAGATTCCCGTGTTGCCGCTGGACTGGCGGTTCTGAATGGCATAGCCCGGATGGTCCGGCAGGCCCGGGTGGAAGACCTCGGCAATAGCCGGATGCTCCTGCAGATAACGGGCAATGGCGAGGGCGTTGCTCTCATGCCGCTCCATGCGCAGGGCGAGGGTCTTCATGCCTTTCATCAGCTGGTAGCTGTCATTCGGTGCGAGAACCGCTCCCAGGGAGTTATGCAGGATGGCCATTTCAGCCGACAATTCTGCGCCCTTGGTTACAATCAGCCCCGCCAGCACATCGTTATGCCCGCCCAGATACTTGGTCGCACTGTGAACCACGATATCTGCCCCAAGCTCCAGCGGGCGCTGGAAGAACGGAGTCAACAGCGTATTGTCCACAATCGTGAGCAGCCCGTGACGGCGGGCCCAGGTGCATACCGCTTCGACATCCGTAATCATCATCAGCGGATTGGTCGGCGTCTCAATGAATACAGCTTTCGTACCCGGCTGGCGGGCCGCTTCGAGACCCTCCAGATCATTCGTATCTACATAGGAGGCGCTGATGCCGTATTTGGAGAGAATCCGTTCCAGCAGCCGGTAAGTTCCGCCGTACAGGTCGAGCGATACAATGAGATGATCCCCT
This sequence comes from Paenibacillus rhizoplanae, assembly GCF_042684125.1. NCBI lineage: Bacteria > Bacillati > Bacillota > Bacilli > Caryophanales > Paenibacillaceae > Paenibacillus > Paenibacillus rhizoplanae. The sequence continues at coordinate 38,446 of NZ_JBHUKY010000014.1, forward strand.
TGTCCAAACAAGGTGAACACGGTAGTCAGTGCAGCCATACCGGAAGCGCAGGCGAAGCCGGCATCCCCGGATTCCAGGGCCGCTGCCGCTTCTTCGAGTACAGAACGGGTAGGATTTTTGGTGCGGATGTAGTCAAAGCCTGTGCTCTGTCCAAGTCTCGGGTGACGGAAGGCCGTCGCATGATAAATCGGGTAATTAATGGCCCCGGTAGCGGGGTCCTCCATCGAACCCATCTGTGCCAGTCTGCTCTCAATTCTCAGTTTCTCGTCCATCTCCATTGCCTCCTAAAAGTTTGGTAAAGCGTACACAACCTGATCATTCTTCGGGTTAAACTCGCTTCCAAAGCACCCGGCTATGTGTATGCACCTGATTAATTGCTTCTATAATAATAAGTCAACCTCTTAGATAAATGCCCCGATATCGTAAGGAGTCTCCTGGTATACATAGTAATTGAGCCAATTAGCGAATAATAAGTTAGCATGGGCGCGCCAGACTGCCGGCGGTGTGCGGGTAGGATCATCCTTGGGATAATAGTGCTTCGGCAGGGCAACCTCCATCCCCTTGGCGATATCCCGGTCATACTCCCATTTCAGCGAGAAGGGATCATACTCCGAATGTCCGGTGACAAAAATCTGCTTCCCGTCATGCGTAGCCACCAGGTACACCCCGGCTTCCTCGGATTCTGCCAGAATCTGCAGCTCCGGGTTCTGCTCAATATCTTCACGGGAGACATCAGTATGGCGGGAATGCGGAACATGGAACACTTCATCGAAGCCGCGCAGCAGCTTGACATTATTATGGCTAATCGTATGCGGAAACACTCCGAAGCATTTGTCCGGCAGACTCACCTTGCGCACGCCGAAGTGATGATACAGTCCTGCCTGCGCGGCCCAACAGATGTGCATCGTCGAGGTTACATTCTGCTTGCTCCACTCAAAAATCACTTTCAGCTCTTCCCAGTAGTTGACATCCTCGAACTCCAGTTGTTCTACGGGAGCGCCCGTTACAATCAAGCCGTCGAACCGGCGGTGGCTGATCTCATCAAAGGTTTTGTAAAAGCTCTTCAAATGCTCAGCCGAAGTATTCTTCGACGTATGGGAGCTGGGATGCAGCAGGACAACATCCACCTGAAGCGGGGAATTCCCGATAAGGCGCAGCAGCTGTGTCTCCGTAGTTTCTTTGGTTGGCATCAGATTCAGGATGGCGATTCGAAGGGGACGAATATCCTGATGGAAGGCCTGGCTTTCATCCATTACAAAAATATTCTCACCGGATAACACTTCTTTAGCCGGCAGGCTGTCGGGAATTTTGATAGGCATTGCTGTTCACTCCTTAACTGAAATGGGGTTCCACTTGGTGGTTAATACTGAGGCAGGGTAGCGAAAAAAGACCTTTCCCGGGCGAGAAAGGTCATATCATGCAGTCATATGCGCCTCTCTCATCTGCCAGAGAACTTCCGCCGGACGAATAACGCCCTGCAAAGCTTCCGCAAGAATTAGCACCGTGCGTTCACACGCCGGTTGCCGGGTTTCATCGGGCTAGTCCCTCCACCTGCTCTTGATAAGATTTAGCTGTATTCAGTTAAATAACCTTGAAGCATCCGAAAGATGCTTTTTCTTAAATTTCACTTTAAATCATGAACCTCCTTTTCGTCAAGTCCATACAATGCTGAAGGGGCCTTATGACAGAAAACAATTTCTCTTGTAAGAGCCATATCCCGGCGTTATACTAGACAAGTGTTTCAAACCCAAAACGGCGAAAAGAAGAGGTGAGAGAAAATGGAAGGCGACCCGGGCTCGCGAATAAGCGTGCAGAATGAACAACCACACAGGATTAACATCAGCTTGCCGGCGGCGGGAGCCCTTTTTCTTCATGCTCTCGGACCGTCTTTTGGCCTTCATCCATGATTGTACCACCGGCCAAGCTGATTTTTTCCCGTGTGCTGAAATTAGCATACCCCTGGAGAAGACCAGGGACATAAGGAGTGAATCAGATGAAAATCCGGCTGGTAAATGCAGGGGTTTTTACGCCTATTGACAATATTGAAGAAACTTTAACCGCCCCTGCCGAGGGGTTCTACTGGATTGATGCGGATGTGGAAGACCTTGTAGAGCTTCAGCCTATATACGGCCTGCATGATCTGGCTGTGGAAGACTGTCTAAGTGAAGAGGATCAGCGTCCGAAGCTGGAGATTTATGAGAGTCATTATTTCATCGTGGTGAACAGCATCCGGTTCGATGATGAGGAAATTTTCCTCCGTGCGCTCAACGTATTCCTTGGCAGACATTTCATTATTACCGTTACGAAGCAGAAGATCCATGAGCTGCGTGTCCTGAAGCCCGTACTGTGGGAGCAGGAGGTCAATACGCCTGACCGCTTCCTCTATCTGCTGATCGACCTCGTTGTCGACAACTTCTTCTCGGTCGGTGACCGGATTGAAGCGCGGATTGAGAAGCTGGAGGAAGACATCCTCATGCATACCAAGAAATCGCATCTGAGCGAGATCATCGGTCTGCGCAGTGAGATTCTCTGGCTGAAGAAGATGCTCGGCCCGCAGAAGGAAGTTATCAACACGCTCAACAAAAAGGATCTTCGCCTGATTGACGATCAGCTGCAGAAGTATTTCAGCGATATCTACGAGAATGCGGTCAAGATCTCTGAAACCTTCGAAACGTACCGCGATCTCATGGGCAACTTACGTGAAGCTTATCAGTCCAGTATTGCTAACCGCGCCAATGAAATCATGAGAGTATTTACAGCGATTACTACCATATTCATGCCGCTGACCGTGATTACCGGGATCTACGGCATGAACTTTGACAATATACCGGAGATTCACACCGAGTACGGCTACTATGGCGTCATTGCCGTCATGGTGACGTTAGGCTGCGGAATGCTCATTATCTTCCGTAAGAAGGAGTGGCTATGAAGCAGAGCGGACGAATACGAAGGACGAAGGCACCGTATACCCGGCTATTCCGGGACTCGGAGAGCCTTCGTCTTTTTGATATGTCACCGTTATGTAATGCGTCTGCGCGCTGCCCAGGAGTTCAGGTCATCAGGACCGCCGGATTGAAGCTGATGCAGGCCGTCACGCCTCAATAATTATTGAGGCGTGACCATCCCTACCGCCGCCGGATGCTCACGCCGGAAACGGATGCGGATTAGCCGCAGGCGTTCGTAATACAGATCGAGTCCGTCAGCAGGAACGAAGTTGTCGCCGTAAGCTTTGTAGAGGACAGGCTTCAGGAAGTTGTCACCGATCAGTTCATAGGCTGTCCAAATATTGTTCTGTTCTTCGGGGCTCACTTCGCTCAGCTCCAGGGCAATGAGCTTCTCGGCCGAGTAGCCGTCCTTCTCCAGCTCCTCTACCACTTCAAGCACTTCACGGCGGGAAACTCCGCTAAGCACTCTAAGCTGCTCCATCCCTTGCTCCTCTTCGATCCCTTGTAACAGAACACGCCGCAGTCTCAGCCGCTCCAGCTGCTTCTTGTACTTAAGCTCCTTCTGCTTATAATGCCAGGATACAAAGCTCTCTTCGTCAATGGCATGATTCACCCAGCTTAGCGGAAAATCATGCTCACGCTCAGCCGCCGCGGTGATGCTGAGCCAGTCCGCTCCATATTGTGAGGCTTTGCCTTCACCGACACCCGGAAGCTGCAGCAGCTCCTCCTCCGTGCGGGGAAGAAACGCGCTGATCATGCGCAGCAGACGGTTGCTGGCCAGGATATAAGGCGCCTTCCGTTCGCTGGAGGCCTTCCCTCTGCGCCAGGAGCACAGCTCCTCGAAGATGGCTTCATTCCCGTATTGCTCACTGTAATACTGCAGCTTAAGCTGCTCCTGGCTGCGGCTGCTGAGGTTATCCTCGTCATGAAATACCCCGTCAATCAGCGGGCGGTAGCCATCCCCCATCTTCACGGCAAGCTCGTGCCGGTATACACAGAGCATCTCATTCCATGATCCGCCTTCATACCACAGGCTGTCGCCCGTCTCTTGTTCGCCGGAGAAATCACGCCAGCCAAGACGCCACTGACCCTCTTCCTCTCCAATCCACAGCTGGGCAAAAACCTCCCCGTCCACTCCTGATCTTCTGCACAAACGGTTCATAAATACGATCTGCATATGAATCCCTACTTTCGTCGTCTTACAGTACGCATGAGCGCTGGCAAGTGAAAACGGTTCTGCCGTCCTTTTAAAGGACGGTACCGTTTCAGCGAGAAATATAAGGATAATGTATAGCGTGAAACATATACATTATTATATTTGAACGCAAAAAAGCACCTCTCCCACGAAATTCGTGAAAGAGGTGCTTCCTCTTAAATGCTATACTGTTAAAACCTAGAATACCATATATTACGAAACAGTCAATGTCTTTTTGACAGGAGATCCTACTTGCGGTCCAAAGCCAGCTTGGCCAGACCCAGTGCACCCGACAGACCGGCGTTATCTCCAAGCTGCGGAGGCACAATATAGCTGCCAATCTCTTCATTGAGCGCCGGGTGCTGCACATATCCGCCGAGCAGCTCCTGCAGCTTGGCATGGATCAGCGGGAAGAGCTGGCTCTGCTTCATCACACCGCCGCCCATTACGATCTTCTGCGGCGAGAGGATCAGCACATAGTTCATAAGCGCATGGGCCAGATAGTGGGCTTCCATCGCCCAGGCCGGATGATCCGCAGGCAGCTCGCCCGCCGGCTTACCCCAGCGCTTGCCGATGGCCGGACCCGCTGCCAGACCCTCCAGGCAATCGCCGTGATAAGGGCAGAAGCCTTCGTAGTGGTCCTCGGGATGACGACGGACCAGAATATGGCCCATCTCCGGGTGGGACAGCCCGTGAACCAGCTTCCCGCCCACCACAGCACCGGCACCAATCCCGGTGCCCACCGTGATATATAGGCAGCTATCCAGACCTTGCGCTGCCCCCCAGGTGTATTCGCCCAGCGCCGCGCCGTTCACATCTGTATCGAAGCCGATCGGAACCTGGAATTGCTCCTCCACGGCTCCCACCAGATTATACCCGCCCCAATGGGGCTTCGGTGTGGTTGTAATATATCCATAGGTGGGGCTGCCAATAACGGGATCAATCGGTCCGAATGAACCGATGCCGATAGCCTCCACGGATTTTCCGCTGAAATAATCCATTACCTGGCTCATAGTCTCTTGAGGAGTGGCAGTCGGAAAGCTCACCCGGTCGATAATCGTCCCGTCCTCATTCCCGATACCGCATACAAACTTCGTTCCCCCTGCTTCAATCGCTCCCAACAATTTCACTGCAGTGTTCCCCCTTCTCCTGATGCATCCATATGCTGTTGCTACTGATAATTTCGATAGATTCCTGAGATACGATAAATACAATGATAGTTTCCTGCGCTAGAACTAACCGGCTGATCAGCCCGAGCGCGGTAATAAAGCGTTCTCTTGCCCTATTATACGTGGCTCTTATACGTATGACAAGCGGTTGACATATGGTGGATTCGTTATTCCATTTGTTATTTGCAAGAATCGGGATCATGTTGCTGCACAGCCTGTTTGCGGTCTCGATAGGCCCGGCAGGCTGCTACAAGCCGGGCTGCTGCCGGGAGATGGGAGGCCAGATGGATATGCGCATAAGCAGCCATGATGCTGCCGCTGATGTAGCCTTCAGGCTGGCTCCCCCCTCTGCCCTTACTCTCATAGGCATAGGTCCGTGCTTCCCCGTCGGGATAGCTCATGACGGAGTAATGAAATTCATGGCCGCGCAGACGCTCGCCCTGCTTCAGCAGCAGACAGTCGTGAAGTGCCGTAACTTCACGATATCCGAGTGCCGCCCGGCGTTCCTGCATCACGGTATGTGCCGGAACGATTCCGGCCATCTCATGCACCACACCGGTGCGGTCTGTCAGGCTGCGGGCCAGCACCATATAGCCGCCGCACTCCGCATACAGCGGCATTCCGGCAGCTGCGGCAGACCTCAGGCCGCTTAGGAAATGCTGGTTCGCGGCAATCACCGCCGCGAATTCTTCCGGGAAGCCGCCGCCGATATAGATGCCATCGGCTTCCGGCGGAATGCCTTCACCTCTGAGCGGGCTGAAGTAAACCAGCCTAGCACCTTCACGTGCGAGCAGCTCCAGATTATCGGCGTAGTAGAAGTTGAACGCCGCGTCCCGGGCGACGGCAATGACCGGGCCAGACTCCACCGGGCCTGTCTGTGTCTTATGTATTATCTGCCCGGCAGGATTACCCTGGTCATCCCCAGCCGCAAGCATCTCCCGCACAGCAGGCGCGGCAGCTGCAAGCTCCAGCAGCCGCTCCAGATCCGTGCCTTGCTCCAGCATGTCGGCGGCACGGTCGAACAAGGGCGCAAGCTCCCCGCGCTCCACTGCGGGCAGCAAGCCCAAATGCCGCTCCGGGATGTCCAGTCCGCTGTCGCGGGGGAGCCAGCCAATCACGGGAATCCCGCAGGCTGCTTCAATGGCCGCCTTAACTAACCGGTAGTGACCCTCGCTGCCGCAGCGGTTCACCAGAACGGCGGCAATCCGCACCTGCGGCTCCAGCTGCCGGAAGCCCAGCACAATCGCCGCAGCACTGCGGCCCATGCTGCGGACATCGACCACCAGCAGCACAGGACTGGCGGTCAGGATGGCGATCTCCGCCGTTGATCCGGTCAGCGCCGTATCCTCCTTACCGTCATACAGTCCCATGACGCCCTCAATGACGGACAAGTCGGCCTCCGCCGAAGCCTGCAGGAAATACTCCTGCAGATAGGCGCTTGAAGTCATCCAGGAGTCCAGGTTGCGCGAGGGACGGCCTGTGACCGCACTGTGATAGGCGGGATCGATATAGTCAGGGCCGCATTTGAAGCCCTGAACCTTCAGGCCCCGCCGGGCAAAAGCGCGCATCAGCCCCAGTGTGACCGTTGTTTTGCCCGAGCCGCTGCCTGTGCCTGCGATGACCAGGCGGGGACGCGCCTGCGGCTCCCGGGGGGCTGATCCAGGCGCTTTTTCATACCCGGCTACATTCCTTGAATCATTCACTGCTGCCCCTCCTTCTCTCCGGGATATACAATTCGGGCTACCGCGATGGTCACATTACCGCTCTTAAGCTTAGGTTGCAAAAGCGAATGCGCACCTGAGGACAACAGCGCAGCAGGTTCACAGACACCGTAAGCCCCCGTTGCCCTGAACACCACCTCAGACGGATGGTCCAGCTCTACTGTATTGAGCTGCTCTGGGGTGTACAGAACCAGCTCCCAGCTGTATTTAGCACACAAGGCCAAGAGTCCTGCTTCATCCCCCTTGATCCCGGCCGTCGCCACATTCCGCACACTATGGAGCGATAGATGAAGCTCATTCAGAGTGTGCAGGACCACGGCTTCCAGCTCTTCCGCAGACGTCCCCCTGTTGCAGCCGAGTCCAAGCACCAGACTGCGGGGGCGATAAACTACAGTGAATTCGGCCAGAGCAGTATCTGCCGGTGCGTCCTCCTCCGGTTCCTCAGCCAACCGGTCGCTTACCACAATCGCTGCGCTGAAGCTGCGTCCGCTATGCCGAAGCTCAGCCCTGCTTGCGAACATAGAGACATGCTCCGGCACCTCAGCACCCGGCGGCAGCCAGTCATGTTCCCCGCTCTCCTGCACAAAAGCCACCGGCTCCCCGTTAACCAGCGCAGCACTAACCCCCTTCATGGGGGTGAAGCTGTCCGCGCGCCAGCCATACTCTTGGCCCAGCAGATCGACAGCGAAGGTGCCCTGCACATCCGAAGCTGTGGTGATCACCGGATGGCTGCCCAGCAGCTCGGCAATCTCCAGTGTCAGCCTGTTCGCTCCGCCGAGATGGCCGGATAGCATGCTGATGACATGCTCCCCGCGCTCATCGATGACGATGACGGCAGGATCGGTTCTTTTATCGCGCAGCAGCGGAGCCGTCAGCCGGACAGCCGCCCCCAGCGAGAAGAACAGAATGACCGCCTCGTAGCTCCCGAAGAGCCTAGGCAGCAACCCTCTGACCGGTCCGTCAAAAACAGTGATCTCTCCGCTCCGCGCCTCCAGCCCGCCGCTGTACTTGGCATAGACAAAGACCTCAGTCCCGCCAAGCCGCCCGCCAAGCTTCACAGCCAGCTCTATCCCGCTGCGCGTAATGGCAACAGCCGCATACCGCTTACTCACCGGAGCCGATTCCTTCCCGGCAGCCGTGGGTGAAGGTCTTGTCATACAGCTTGGAGCGGTGCTGATCGCGGTCCGTCAGCCCGGGGTCCAGCGCCCAGCCGGCCAGGATCATGGCATGCATGGTGATGCCGGCATCCCGCAGGTCCGCCTCCAGCTTCTCGACCGTTGTCCGCAGAATCTGCTGATCCGGCCAAGTGGCCCGCTTCACGACCGCCACCGGGGTCTCCGGGCTCCAGCCTGCGGACAGGAATTCCCTGCTCACATGACCGGCCAGTGATGCACTTAGAAACAGCGCCACCGTGCAGTGATGCTCCGCCAGCTTGCGCAGCTGCTCACGCTCAGGCACCGGCGTGCGCCCTTCCGCACGGGTCAGAATGACCGTCTGCGTCAGCTCCGGTACGGTCAGCTCTGCGCCAAGCGCCGCCGCAGAGGCAAAAACCGAGCTGACGCCCGGCACAATCTCATAACGGACGCCGCATAGCTTCAGCAGCGACATCTGCTCCAGAATCGCTCCATACATGGCGGGGTCTCCGGTGTGGACGCGGGCTACGCTTTTACCGGACTGCACAGCAAGCGTCATCAGCTCCACCTGCTGCTCCAGATCCATGCCCGAGCTCTGAAGCACCTGCGCACCGGGCTTAGCGCTGCGGATCAGCTCCTCGCTGACCAGCGAATCCGCATACAGCACCAGATCTGCCGAGCGCAGAATCCGGCTGCCTTTGACCGTGATCAGCTCCGGGTCGCCCGGTCCGGCACCGACAATATATACTTTTGGCTCCAACAGCTTATTCGTCATTTGCTCACCACCATCAGACTCAGGTACTCCACTTCCTTGCCCCGCAGGTCCCGCGCATCGCGCCAGACGGTCTCATAGGGGGAGGTTACCTTGGTTACCACCGAGGCGCGGCCGGACAAGCCCAGCTCATCCAGCACATCCAGCACCAGATCCAGCACCTTGGCCACCTTAAGGAACACCACCGTATCATGATGCAGCAGCGCTTCTCTAAGCGCCTCCCTGTCGTCCGTAGCCGGGATGATCCCCACCCGCTGATTGCCGTCCGCCAGGGGCTGCTCCAACGCAGCCGCCGCGCCCAGCACCGAGGAAATCCCCGGAACCGAGACGACCGGCACACCGGGATGCAGCTCCTGCATCAGCCGGGACAGATGAATGAAGGTGCTGAAGAGATTAGGATCGCCTTCCGTCACAAAAGCCACATCCCGGCCCTGCTTCAGCTCTCTCCAGCACAGCTCTACCGTTCGGGTCCAGCCGCCTGCCAGCAGCTCCGGGTCCTTCGTCATCGGAAAGACCAGTCCGAGCATGATTTTATCCTGCGGGTCTACATGCAGCTCAATGATTTCATAAGCGTAGGATTTGCCGCCCTTCTTGGTGGCCGGGTAGGCAATCACCGGACATTCCCGCAGCAGACGGCAAGCCTTAAGCGTGATCAGCTCGGGGTCGCCGGGGCCAACGCCTACGCCGTATAACGTTCCGAGCGCCCGGGGAGTCAGTCTTTCCTCCAGAACCAGCTCTTCTGCATCCAGCGGGTCAAATAACGCACTGGCCGCCTGTATCGCTGCTTCTGTCCACAGCGTCCCGGCCGCTTCTCCTGACGATATTTCCTGTCCGTCCGCAGCCTGCTCACGCGGCGAAGTTACATCGGTCTTCATTGCGGGTTCCTCCTTCGTTATTGTCTGATGATTAATGAAGCTTCCGGCCGCTGACCACATAGACGGGATTCATTCCGTCGAACCGGGTCATGCCGAGAATCGGCTTGCCGCGCGACGCCTGAAGCATCGTGACCTCGCAGGCCAGTCCGGCTGCCTTGAGCGCTTCCATGCTGCCATGCAGCGTCTCCACCGTGATCGCCCCAACGACAATCCGGCCCTCCGAGCGCAGTCTGGCGGCGCTGTGCGCAATAATGTTCGCTAATTCCCCGCCGCTGCCGCCGATGAAGACGGCATCCGGATCAGGCAGAGCCGCTAAGCCCTGCGGAGCCTTCTCCTGAATGATTTCGAAATCCGCCCGGAACTTCAGACGATTCGCTGCCATGTTCGGCAGGTTCTCGGCACTTTTCTCCAGAGCGTAGACCTTCCCGAGTCTGGCGATCCGTGCACATTCCGCAGCCACTGCACCCGAGCCGGAGCCGATATCCCACACGACTGCATCCTCGGACAGGTTCAGCTCCGACAGCACCAGCGCGCGGACCTCACGCTTCGTAATCAGGCCTTTCTCCGGCTTACGCTGCCGGAATGCCTCGTCCGGATAAGCGAATCCGCGCCGCACAGGAGCAGAGACCTCCTGCTTATGGCGCAGGATCACGACATTAAGCGCTGAGAACTCCCTGGTCAACATCTCCTCCAGCGTCCAGAACCGGCAGACTTCCTCCGCCCCGCCAAGCCGCTCACAGATAAACGCCTCATATTCTATCATCCCGAACTCCCGCAAATATGCGGCAATGACCGCAGGAGTGTTGTTCTCGTCTGTCAACAGGGCGATTTTGTGCTTGCCGTCGATCCGCTGGGCCAGTCCCTGAATGGGACGACCGTGCAGACTGATCAGCTCCGCATCCTGCCAGCTGTCCCCCAGCCGTGCAAACGCAAGCTGCACGCTGCTATAATGTGGGATCACCTCCACATGCTCCGGCCCGAACCTGCGGACGAGATACCCGGCAATTCCAAAAAAGAACGGGTCCCCCGAGGCCAGCACCACCGTCCGCCGCTCACGCCACACCTCCTCCAGCTTGTCTGTAAAAGGCTTCAGCCCGCCTTGCAGCACGATTTTCTCCCCTCTATACCTGCTGAAAAAATTCAATTGCCGCTCGCCGCCCAGCAGCACCTCGCTGTTGTTCACTATGCTTAAGCTATCCGGTGTCAGGCCGCCGGCGCCATCCTCACCGATCCCGATCACATAAATCAGGTTATCCATGAATCTCCGCCCTTCCCAGCACCCGGCCCTTCATTGTAATGAGCACCATTTCCACAATCATGCCTCCGTTCATATGCGCCAGACTCTGTTCACAGGCATGCCTGCACAGCTGCTCGAAAAAAATGTGATTCCCCGCCTCAGTCATCATATCCACGACCTGTGAGGCTGTGTTGGCGGCAGCAATCTCCTGCACCTGCTCCGGGGACGCTCCCGCACCAGCCGCAACGGAGGCCAGAAATCCGAAATCGACGGGGGCGTTCTTGGAGTGAATCAGCATGGCCCCCTGCGCCACCTTGGAGAATTTACCTGCCATCCCGACGAAGGTAACTTTCCGAAGCCCGTAAGCCTTCGCATGCTCCAGCGAGAAGCCTACATATTCCCCCATCTGGATAAAAGCTTCCTCCGGAAGCTCCGCGAACATCGCGATGGCATATTTCTCGCTGCTGCCGCCTGTGGTCAGCACAATCTGCCGGTTCCCCGCCGCAGCCGCCACCGAGATGGCCTGAACCACACTCGCCTTATAGGCCTCGGTGGAGAATGGGGTCACCACACCCCGCGTGCCCAGGATCGAAATGCCGCCCAGAATACCCAGCCGGGGATTCAGCGTCTTAAGGGCGATGCTCTCGCCCTCCGGCACGCTGATGACTACCCTAAGACCCCGCGCTGCACCGTGCTCCTCCAGTACGGCGGTTACCGCCTCCTGAATCATCCTCCGGGGCACCGGATTAATCGCCGCCTCTCCCACGCCAACCGGCAGGCCCGGCTTGGTCACCCGGCCGACACCGCGGCCCCCGTCAATCTCCACGCCCGGCTGATCACGCCAGCTCACCGCCGCTTCGATCCACGCCAGATGTGTCGCATCCGGGTCGTCTCCGGCATCTTTGACGGTGGCACAGCTTGCTGTGTATGATCCTGTATGCTGCCAGCCAGTCAGCTCAAAGGTGTGGCGGAACCCGGCTGGCAGATCAATCTCTACCGCAGGCAGCCGCTCCCCTGTAATGAGCAGGGTTGCCGCACCTGCGGCTGCCGCTGCGGCACAGGCCCCTGTCGTGTAGCCCCTGCGCAACGGGGGAGCAGGGGTTGTCTCTGCGGATTCGGGATCGGGCAATCCGGTGCCGGGCACTTGTGCGAACTCAGGCCCAGTAGCCTGTTGTACACGATCACCCGCCTGCTCGATCTCGGGGCCGTCTGTTTGCTCCACCTGCCGGGCTGCCTGATCGAACCCGGAGCGGCTGGCTTGCTCTATTTGCTCAGCTGCATGATCGAATCCGAGTACATACGCTTGCTCTGCCTGCTCAGCCTGCCCCGCCCCTGCCTCCCCGCTTCTTTGGCTCCGGCTCTGCCTGACGGCTTGATCCGGTATTTCCTTGGTCATGGCAATCCCTCTTTGCTGATGGTTTAAGAATGAATCCTCACAATCTGCACATCACTGAAGCCTATCCTCTGAGCGTTCGCCTTGGGCAGGTAACTTGTCTTACTCTCTATATAACCTGATTATACTGCTGCTTCTAAGTAAATCAGGAGATTTTTATACAAATATTTCTAGTTCTTCTAGCTCCATTGCACTTTGTACATTAGTTGAACCCCATGTCCGCCAAAAAAGTGAATCTGCTGCATTTTGTACATTAGAATTTGGTGAGGGAGGTGTTGTGGAGCCCTTATCCAAAAATCAAGTGTATGAACTACAACAGAACCGGATTTCAACTATAAAATTACGAATTCTGTTGCACAGAATACAATCACTCAACCCACACGCTACCGCAATCCGCACAGTTAGCACATTTACCTGGTAGTTGGTAAGAACCCTCCAGCCGCCTGATCCGTGATCAGCTGATCAAGCTACCCCAGCCAGCCCGCCGCCCGGCGGACGGCCAGCAGACTTAGTGCGTTCACTGCGGCGACCACAATTGTACTGCCGCCTTTGCGGCCGATATTGGTGATGTAGGGAATATCCAGCTTGCGCAGCTCATCCTTGGACTCTGCCGCCGAGACGAAGCCAACGGGCATGCCGATGACGAGGCCTGGCTGGGCGGCGCCTGCTTTTACCAGACGGATTAGCTCCAGCAGGGCAGTCGGCGCGTTGCCGATGACATAGATTCCCCCTGGTGACTGGGCGCAGGCCTTGCGCGTTGCGATGATCGCCCTTGTGGTTCCCAGCGCCTTCGCCTCGTCCACCACATCAGGATCTGCAATATGTACCCGGACCTCGCCGCCGTACCGCTGAATCCGTTCCTTGGCAATGCCCGCCTCCACCATCCGCACATCCGCTATAATCGGCTTGCCCTGCAGCATGGCGTGAATCCCCGCCTCAATCGCCCCGGGATGAAACACCAGACTGCGTCCCAGCTCAAAATCAGCCGAAGCATGAATAATCCGCTGTACAATCGGGTACTCCAGTGCACTAAACGAATGTTCACCCAGCTCCTCCGTAATCATCTGAAAGCTTAGACCCTCTATCTCCTGCGGCTGTACGGTCACCGGCTTGAACTCTGTCCCGAAATCCACATTCATCCCTCTTCCCTTGTCATTAGCAGCACATTCTTCACAGCAGCCGTAATCTCGTCAAAAGAATCAAACACCGTTCCGCCATCCCCGAAGGACAGCCCCGGCCGCATAATCAGAATCACATATAACCCCATATCCAGCGCGGCATGCAGCTTCTCATCCACCGAGCCCTCGGCCCCGCTCTCCTTGGTAATCATCACCCGGGTGCCATACTGCCGGTATAAGGCCTCATTCATCTCTCTGCTAAAAGGGCCCTGAAGCGCAATAATATTCCGCTGCTCGATCCCAAGGGCTTGGCACTTCTCCAGATTCTCCAGACAAGGCAGCAGCCTTACGGTCAGCCGGATATCCGGATCTCCCAACAGCTCCTCCGCAAAAATCTCCAGCGTTTTGCCGCCGGTGGTCAGCATCACAGATCCCTTCAGCTCCTTGGCCTTGTGCGCAGCCTCTTCATACGAATGCACAAGCAACAGCCGGGGATGGCTGTTATAGATAAGACTCTGCCGCTCGTAGCGGAAGTAAGGCAATCCCAGCGCAGCAGCAGCTTCCATCGCATTGGCATGGGCCTCCAGCGCAAAAGGATGGCTGCCGTCCACCACGGCACGGTACCCGCCCGCTTGCAGCAAGGAGATCATCGCCGTGCGGTCCAGCCTGCCGACGCGGGTGCGGATGCCTGCCGCCTCCAGGCGTTCTGCCCCGCTGGGCGTCACCACGCTGGCCTGCAGCGGCAGGCCTTGGCGCGTAAGACTCTGTGCCAGCTCCCGGGCGTCGCTGGTGCCGCATAACATGAAGATCATCGCGGCTGGCGAAGCGCCTGATCATCTGCCAGAGCTGCCGCCTCCGTTACATCATGCCGCTCATTCCGCCCATGCTGCCCATGGCAGTGATGCCCGTGCGCGTGTTGCGTGTGCCCATGTTCATCATGCTCGTGATGCGTGCACTCGTGCTGCCCATGCTCATGATTACCATGCCCGCAATGTCCATGTTCCTCATGGCAATGATGCACATGTCCGTGCTCATGATCTCCATGCTCATGGTGCCCGTGTCCATGTCCCTCATGACTGTGATGCCCATGCCCGTGATGTTCATGCTCATGCTCTCCATGCCCCTCCTCACCATGGTGATGGTGATGATGCAAAGAGGCTGCATCGCGGTATTTGCAGTTATCGCAGTTGCTGAAGGCACGGCCTTCCAGCGTCTCCTCGATCCGCTCTGTCAGCATATCCGCCAGCAGCGGATGTGCGCCCAGCGTGCCGCCGATCTCCACTTCAAGCCCTGGATGCTCCGCTGCAAATTGCGCCACTCTCTCAGCGAACTGCTGCATTAGCACTCCGGTGAACAGCAGGTACGGCAGAACAATAATTTTGCGCGCACCCAGTGCCAGGCAGCGCTCAAGCCCGTCCGGCAGCGACGGCTTGGCGATGGCTATGAAGCAGCTTTCCACACTTCGGTAGCCTGTTTTCTCCCAGAGCATCCGGCTTATTTTATACAGATCACTGTTAGCATCCGGGTCACTGCCCCCGCGTCCCATCAGCAGCACGATGGTATCCTTATCCTCTATCGTGGATGCACCGTTCCCGCGCAGGTCCAGGTCCATTCCGCCAGCCGCCTTCACCTGCACCACTGGAAGTCGTTCTGCTTCCTGAATCCGCTCCAGCAGAATATCGACGGCACGGTCCTGCACCCCCAGCGGACGCCCGTAGATGAACTTCACCCCAGGATATCTCTGCTTGGCTTCATCAATGGCCATTGGAATATCGAGCTTGGAATGCCCTGCCGCGAACAAAATAATCGGCACCACGTATATCTCCGCCGCACCGCCCTCGATACATCTCGCAATTCCGCCAGCGATAGAAGGGGAGGCGAGCTCTATGAAGCAGGTCTCGACCTTCAGCTCCGGCTTACGGGCCGCGAGCAGGCGGGTGAATTCCAGCAGCTCCTCATTTCCCGCTTGAACCCGGCTCCCGTGTCCCACCAGTAATACCGTTCTCATCGTCTGCACTCCTTCTATGTTGTTGTTATTGTCGGATGTATGGGCTGCACCACCTTTTGCGCTGTCCATCCGTTCCCGGAACGCATGATAACGCTCCTGCTCCCGGCCATTAGCCCGGTAATCCTCAACTGCCGCAGATACAGCGGCTAACGCTTGATCTTCGTCCATCCCTTCACGCACCAAAATCCCGGAATGGGCGCCCCGCCCGGACTTCTTGCCGCCGAGATACAGCTCATAGCTGCCGCGCGAGCATACGAGCCCGATGTCATCCAGCACAGCTGAGCTGCAAGCCATCCCGCAGCCGGCTACACTGATGTGCAGCTCTCTGGGCACAGCGAGTCCATGCAGCAGGGTGTGCAGCCGGACAGCAGCACTTAACGCCCCGCTTCTGCGCAGCTCACAGAACCCGCAGGTTTTCACCTTCACGTAATCTCCAGGCGTACTTACATTCAGTCCGGCCTCCAGCAGCCTTGCTCCTGCCTCTGCTTCTTCACTCCGGCTGCCGCGCAGCAGGAAATACCCGTCCTTCGTATAGACCAATTGCCCTTCGCTGCCCGCAAGCTCAGCCAGCAGCTTCATCTGATCGCCGCTGAAGCTGCGGCTGCCGGCTGCCGGAGCAATCTCCAGCTCGAAGGGAGACTCTGCTGCTCTCCCCGCATCCACAGCTTGTGCCGCTCCGGCTCCAGCTGCCCCCTCTGCCTGCCCGGACTCCGCCGCAGCCAGTGACCAAGGCTCAGCTGCCGTGCGCAGCCGCTCGTGCGGCTTCAGTGTCTGCGTCTGTGCCCCGAGACTATACTTGCGCTCATATCCGCGCGGCGTAATCATAAGGTCCTCATAGACAACGGTAGCAGAGTTGCCGACCACCACTGTCGAGAGCATGCCGATCTCATGCTCCAGCATATCCTGCAGCGTGGTTACGACGGTCTGCTGGCGGTCACGGTAGGCGCTTTTGACAATGCCTACCGGTGTAGCCGGATCACGGTAACGCAGCAGAATGCCCCGCGCTTCTTCAATCTGGCGCGTCCGTCTGCCGCTGCGCGGATTATAGAACGCAATGACGAAATCCGCCGCCCCCGCCGCTTCCACACGCGCAGCAATGCTCTCCCAGGGCGTAAGATGATCGCTCAGGCTGATTGTGCAGGAATCATGCATTATCGGGGCCCCCAACAGTGAGGAGCAGGACTGGATCGCCGAGATTCCCGGGATCACCTCGACCTGTACCCCATCTGAGCGGCTCCAGCCGCGTTCAATCAGCACCTCGTAGACCAGCCCGGCCATTCCGTAGACACCGGCATCGCCGCTGGAGATTACCGCAATCGTCTGCCCTTCTTCTGCTCTGCGGACGGCCTCCTGGGCCCGGCTGACCTCCTCGGTCATTCCCGTGCCGACAATCTCCTGATGCCGCAGCAGCGGCCTGATCAGATCTACATAAGTGGTATAGCCAATGACCGCCTCGCTCTCATCCAGCGCAGCCAGTGCGCGGCCGGTAATATGCTCCAGCGCTCCGGGGCCGAAGCCGATAATCAGCAGTTTTCCTTGTTTGTTCATTCTTCTTCCCCCGTTCATGAATAGCTGTGGTTAAGCGCAAGCAGCTTATGCAGCTTCACTTTGAATTCGTCGGCGGTGCGGGGAGCGCTCTGACCTGCGGTCAGGCTGGCAGGCAGGCTGAACCATAAGTCAGCCAGCAGCGGTAATCCCAGACCAATGGACAATAGCTCCTCCCGTCCCGCAAAAATCTCCTCCGGTGTCCCCGCCGCCCGGCATCTTCCATGCTCCAGTACAATAATCCAGTCCGCCCAGCGGTAGGCCAGGTCCATATCATGCGTAGCCATAACTACGGTTGTCCCTTTATCATGTATGGCTTCAAGCCCCTTCAGCATCTGCGTTTCCGATAACGGGTCCAGATACGAGGTCGGCTCATCCAGCAGAATCAGCTCCGGCTCCATAGCCAGCACACCGGCGAGTGCCGTGCGTTTTTTCTGGCCAAGACTAAGCTGGTGAATCGGTTTATCGCCCAGATCGGTCAGATTCAGCAGCTCCATGACCTCCCGGCAGCGCGCAGCAATAGCCGGTTCTGCCATGCCGCTGCCGCGCAGCCCGAACGACACATCCTCCAGCGGTGTGCTGAGGATCAGCTGCTGCTCGGGGTCCTGGAAAACCAGGCCCACTTTCCGCCGCAGAGCGGCCAGCTCTTTTTTCGAGTAGGATAACGCCTTCCCTCCTTGCACAACCGTACCCTGCTGCGGGCGCAAAATGCCGACGGCATGCAGGAACAACGTCGATTTACCCGAACCGTTATGGCCGAGCACTGCCGTCTTGCTGCCTGCGGGGATGGAAAACGTAAGTTCATGCAGTGCAGGCTCCTTCGTATCCGGGTAGTGAAAGACCACTCCGTCACAAGCCAAGCTAGATTCCTGAACCATGGCCGGCTCCTTTCATGTGTTAGTGATAAAGTACGCCTCAGCCAGCAGCAGTAGCGCAATACCGGCATAAGCCTGAACGGTATACCGCCGCGGTACAGGACGCGCAGTATAAGGCGGGAGAATAATCTCGTCTGTGAATCCGCGGGCCAGCAGCCCCTGCGATAATCCGTAATAACGGTGCATCGTGTTGCCGAACAGCGCTCCTGCCATGGCCGCAGTCTCCCGCAGCATAGCCTTGTAACCCCGGCGGCCTCCGCGCAGCCTGCGGGCCAGCAACAGACCATGCGCTGCATCACTCAGCAGGAACAAGAAGCGATACATAATCAGCATCAGCTCCAGGACAATCTGCGGCATCCGCAGCCTGCGCAGCACCTGTAAAAGCTCACTGAACGGAGTAGTGAACATCAGGAAAAAGAAACAGCTCATGCAGGCAGAGATTCTGGCCAGCAGTTCTCCCGCCCGCTGAAGCCCGGCCGCTGTAACATATACCGGCAGGTTCAGTCCCGGCAGCGGGAATATTCCTCCCTCTCCCGCTGCCGGATGCCCGAATTCCACGAGCAGCGCCGGTACGCTAAGGGCATAGAACAGCAGCGCTGTGCCGAACAGCATGCCATAAGCACGGAAGGGAATGCGGGCCTGAAATATACACCAGGACATCATCCATAGGGTGATCACAGCCTGTAGTACCGGATGTACGGTGTAAGAGAGCAGGAACATCAGGGCTGCGAACGAGCTTTTCCACATCGGGGACAACTGGCGCAGAGCATTATTGTAGGAGAGAACGTCAATCCGCCGGATCACTTGCTGTTATGCTGCTTCGTCACGCCCTGCTTACCCTTGAGCAGTCCCAGGGTATAACCGATCACACCGGCACCAATCGCTGCCTGCAATGCAAACAGCATACTCTCCGTCTCCCCAGGCAGCTCAGTCAGCGGCTTGAACCACGGCTTATAGTCAGGATTAATCTCGGTAATCACACCTTCAGCCGCATCATCGGCCCCGCCGAATTCCCCATTGACCAGCAGCAGCGGCAGAATGACCAGCAGAATAACAACCAGCAGCATCAACACATTTTTCCATTTATTGCTCATTAGGCTCTCCCTCCGTTCACCTTGCGTTTCAGCAGCGACAATTCATTCGGGCTATACGATTTCAGCCAGTTCCACAACAGTACCGTCAATAGCCCTTCACTGATGGCCAGCGGGATTTGCGTCACGGCAAAGATGCCCCCGAATTTGAGAAAAGAAGTCAGAACGCCGCCATCCGCCGCCGGAAAAGCCACCGCCAATTGAAAGGAAGTCACTACATACGTACTCAGATCAGCCACCGCAGCCGCACAGAACAAGGCCAGCTTCTCGCGGTCCGGCAGCTTCATCATCAGCTTATACACTGCATATCCGGCAAAAGGACCCGCCACCGCCATCGAGAACGCATTGGCCCCAAGCGTAGTGATCCCGCCGTGCGCCAGCAGCAGCGCCTGAAAGAGCAGGACAATCGAGCCGATTACGCTCATCGGGAGCGGCCCCAGCATTACCGCACCAAGACCGGTACCGGTCGGGTGGGAGCTGCTTCCGGTAACGGAAGGCATTTTGAGCGCAGACAGGACGAAGGTAAACGCCCCAGCCAGACCCAGCAGCAGCTTCAGCTCAGGGTTCTCCCGGGTCATGGCTCTCAGCTTGAAGATTCCCAGGACAAAGAACGGAACAAACGCCGCCCACCAGAATACCGCCCAGCCTACCGGCAGGAATCCTTCCATAATGTGCATCGCGCGGGCCGTACCCGGTTCGTTCAGCATAAAGTACACCGTAAATCCGGCAACCAGTGCCGCAAAGCTCCACCATCTGTGCTTTTTCATTTGTCACCCTCCATGTTTGTTCATTTCCCGTTAAAGATCTTAAAGCCAAAAAAACCCACCCTAAAGGGTGGGAGTGTATGTACGCAGGCAAGTTCGATAGAGCGCGCAACCCGTGGCTAAGCGGAACAAGGTGCTTCTCATCGTCCCATCACTAGGGGCCGTATCCTTGTATCCAGCAGCTATAAACCGGGGGTCCTCTCTACACTCAAGATTCCTCCGGTCCATCAGGGCAGAACGCCTCTTCTCATTAACCTATCCGTACACCGCTCCTATCCGCGTAGAGTCGTGGTGTGCGTCGACAAGGTAGGTCTCCTGGCTTGGAATACAGGCGCCGCAGGCTTCGTCTTCCCCGGGGCTTCCCGAGTGACATTATGAAGTGCAGCTCTTCCATACAGTGGCGGGACCGCTCGGGAGTTGCACCCGATTCCCTGTTATCCCTTGCCGCTTCCGGCAAGAGCACCTTGTTTCACCGCTAATTCATCTCACATCATAGCGGACTCGGCCTAGCATGTCTGTGATATAAATTGGAAAAGCTGGCCTGCGGACAATCTTGGCTTGTAGAAATTTTATTTGAGTAATATAATTATTAACTATATAACCTGAACGTGGAGGCATCCGATGAAACTTGATCTAACCGAACAATCTCTGCCTGTGTACGAGGCCCTGTCCAGTACCGTGCGTCTGCATATGCTGCGGCTGCTGTCCGATAAGCCCATGAACGTGAAGGAGCTGGCCGCAGCCCTCAAGCTAAGCAGTGCGATTATGACCATGCATGTGCGCAAGCTCGAAGCCGCCGGGCTGATCCGCAGCCATATGGCTCCCGGTAAAAGCGGACTGCAGAAGATTTGCACACTGGCCGCCGACGGGGCGGAGATTGTTTTTCCGGGACAGGCCCGGACTCCGCGCAGAGGGTACCGCAAGGACATCCCGGTGGGGCATTATTCCGACTTCCAGATCGAGCCTACCTGCGGGCTATCTACGACAGAGAGGGTCATCGGGCACTTTGACGATCCCCGTTACTTCTGGGATCAGGAGCGGGTGAACGCCGGGATTCTCTGGTTCGGCAAGGGGTTCGTCGAATATAAAATCCCGAATTTCCTGCTGTCGAGCCAGCAGCCGGAGGAGCTTGCCATCACGATGGAGATCGCCTCCGAAGCCCCGTCGGTCAACAACAACTGGCCGTCGGATATTACCTTCACGCTGAACGGACAATCGCTCGGCTTCTGGACCAGCCCTGGTGATTACGGAGATAATCCGGGAAAATACACACCAGCCTGGTGGCCTGCACTCACCAATCAATACGGCCTGCTCAAGCAGCTGCGGATTACGCAGTCGGGCACTTTCATGGATGGGCAGAAGCTGTCCGAGGTCACCCTGGATCAGGTGGGCATCCGTAACAAACAATGGACCTTCCGGCTCTCCGTCGAGGAGGATGCCGAGCACATCGGCGGTCTCACCCTGTTCGGCAAGGGCTTCGGCAATTACAACGAGGATCTTGTGTTTGAGCTGTTTTATACGGATACTGTCGCAGATTTGCCGGGTTCTTTATAAAGGCTCGTCTGGTAGCTATCTAGCAGGTGGTCTGTTAGATAGGTTGGAGAGGAAGATGGGTAGATAGGTTTGATAGACTAATTAGTTTTGAGTGGTTTGATTGGTTAGATAGTTAGACTAATTAGGTTAGTTTTCGATTCAGCTACTTTTGCAGCCAAGACTCCTCATTTCCACTCAAAGCCCACTTTTGGCAAATTCAGGTGCACTAGTGCTCTTTATTTCCACTCAAAGCTCACTTTCTGCCTCACCAGAGGGATTTATACATCTCTTTTCCTCATCCAGCCCACTTCCCGCCGCATTAGAGGGATTTATCCCTCTCTTTTCCTCATCCAGCCCACTTCCCGCCGCATTAGAGGGATTTATCCCTCTCTTTTCCTCATCCAGCCCACTTTCCGCCGCATTAGAGGGATTTATCCCTCTCTTTTCCTCATCCAGCCCACTTTCCGCCGCATTAGAGGGATTTATCCCTCTCATTTCCTCCTCCAGTCCACTTCCCGCCCCACCAATCGGGTTTATCCCCTTTACTTTCTCACCATTATCTTCTTTCTATATCTGCATATCACCCTCCCACCTTCGCCTCCTCTCACACTTTCCTCTCCCTTCCCCTCTCCTCCACAACGCAAAAAAAGCCCCTCCAACCGCCGCATTATGCAGGTTGGAGGGGCTATCGGTGATCGGTCCGTCTCTTATGGCAAGAGCGGCTTCTAGCCTATCTATTTCGCCTGGCCCCTTGCCGTGAGGCGTGGGCCGTCATTCCGCCACCGGCTGCCACTGTCCGCCGCCCGGCAGCGGACAGCTGCGGGCCTTCAGCCGGGCAACAACGGGAATGATACAGCCGCAGGCGGTACAGGTTACGCCATCCTGCAGCTTGGGGCAAGCCCCGCAAAGCGCAATCCGCTCGGCATAAACCTCGTCTGAAGCGGTATTGCCGGGATTGAACATGGAGGACGCCAGAATGCGGGCAATCTGCGCTTCCGTGACCTTGTACTCCTCCCGGCATCCTTTGCAGGCTGAAGTGGTTGTCATGCGGTTCTCTCCTTAGGCTTGTGGAGTGATGGCCAGTACCGTTACCGACATTGGCGGCAGCTCTACAGTCAGCGTATCCCCTTCAAGCTTGAAGGCGCTGAATGCCTGCGGAGTTACAGCTTCCGGCTGCTCAAAGCTATTGTGGGCATCGATGGAAGCTCCGGCCAGCGTCGTTCCGCTTACAGATGCTTGACCAGCCAGTCCGCGCAGGGCAAGCGGTAACACTGCCGATGACGCGTGATTCAGGTTACACAGGCTGACATGAATGATGCCCTCAGCATTGACTGAAGCCGAAGCCGATACTTCAGGAATCTCTACGCCTTCATAGCTGTATACCGGGCTGTCCACAGTCAACTCCAGCAGTTCTGCATCCTGATGCACCTTGTACATGTTGAATACATGGTAAGTAGGAGTCAGGAGCATTTTCTCGCCTTCGGTCAGAATAACAGCCTGCAGCACGTTCACGGTCTGGGCAATGTTCGCCATACGTACACGGTCACTGTGCTTGTGGAAAATATTCAGCGTCAAGCCGGCCACCAGCGCATCGCGGATCGTGTTCTGCTGGTAGAGGAAGCCCGGGTTCGTACCCGGCTCAACATCATACCAGGTGCCCCATTCGTCAACGATAAGGCCGACTCTTTTCTCAGGATCGTATTTGTCCATGATAGCGATATGACGGGTAACCAGCTCATCCATGAACAGTGCTTTCTTCAACGTTGTGAAGTATTCGTCTGTTCCGAAGCCTGTAGCCGCGCCCTTATGATTCCAGTCCGAAGTAGGCAGGGTGTAATAGTGCAGAGTAAGGGAATCCATGAAGCGGGTAGCTTCGCGCATCAGTACTTCCGTCCAGTTATAATCATCCGCATTCGCCCCGCAGGCGATCCGGTGGATCTTATTGTCACCATAGTTACGCACATACGTCTGATATTGGCGGTACAGATCGGCATAGAATTCAGGACGCATGTTACCGCCGCAGCCCCAGTTCTCGTTGCCTACGCCGAAATACTTGACGCTCCAGGCATCTTCCTGGCCGTTCTTCTGACGCAGCTCAGCCATTGGAGAGACTCCGTTGAAGGTCAGATATTCCACCCACTCGGACATCTCTTGAACAGTTCCACTACCTACGTTACCGTTGATGTACGGCTCACATTCCAGCATCGCGCAGAGGAGCATGAATTCATGCGTACCGAAATGGTTGTTCTCTACCGCACCGCCCCAGTGTGTGTTAATCATACGCTTGCGATCTTCGCTCGGGCCGATGCCGTCCTTCCAGTGGTATTCATCGGCGAAGCAGCCGCCCGGCCAGCGCAATACCGGAATCTTCATTTCCTTAAGCGCTTCCACTACGTCGTTGCGGATACCCTTAGTGTTCGGAATTGGGGAATCTTCGCCCACCCAGATGCCTTCATAGATACAGCGTCCAAGATGCTCAGCGAAATGTCCGTAGATGTTGCGGTCAATCTTACCTTTGCGGATGTCGGTGTTCAGTACAATGCGTTCTGCCATGGGAAGTTAACGCTCCTCTTTAGGTTAATATATTTGTTAATCATTTAACACTTATATTAACATTATAATCAAGCTTCCTCCGGTTCGTCAATCTTTATCTTAAGCAGAACTTCCCGCACTCCCGCATTTCACTTCCCCGCCAAAAATGATATTATGGACACACAAATAATGCACAATTGGAGAGTATGATGATTAGACCTATCAGTAAAGATATATCGCTTCTTAGCCAGAAATCTGCTCCGGCCACGGAAAAGGATCTGCCCGTGTTAATGGATCTTGTGGAGACCCTGAACGCCAACTCCGACCGGTGCGTCGGCATGGCTGCGGACATGATTGGCGTCAACAAACGCATCATTGCCATCCGCGTGGAGCAGCAATTAACCCTTTCAATGATCAATCCGGTGATCGTCAAGCGCGCCCGTCCTTATGACACCGAGGAAGGCTGCCTGTCGCTTGAAGGCGTACGCCCAGCGAAACGATACGATTATATTGAGGTGGAATACCTCGATTATAATTTCAAGAAGCACCGGGATAGCTTTACCGGATTTACGGCGCAGGTTATCCAGCATGAGGTGGATCACTGCGAGGGTATTGTCATTTGAGCCGGGACCTGAGAGCGATAACCTTCAGCAAGACGGCCGCCGAGCAAATTCTGAGGAATGAGACCGATACCCGCACGCTTTTGTCAGAGTATCCTGAATACAAAGACGAGGTTCTGCTTGAGATCAATGCCTTATCGAGCCAAAAACGCGCCAACCTGATCCATAATTTGCTCGCCAGCTATACAAGTAGCGCCAAAATAGCGAAGAGCAAAATTGTCAAAAGCGGCTTTAATCAAACCACCATTAACGCTTTTCTTCCTAATATTATTAAAGCCCGCTTTGCCATTTATCTGATCGAACAGCTGCAATTAGCGGTGTCCGCCGAATCAGCCTCCGGGCCTGTCCGGTTCAATCTCTGGGACGGTTATATTCTGCAGAAGCTCCTGTTCAAGGAAAAGCTTGTACGCAAGCCCGTATCACTCCCTCTGTTCCGGGTATGCTGGAAGCTGATTATCCGCCCCCGGATGCTGATGCCGCTTGTCAATAAACAAGGGATCTACTGCTTCTATTCCCGTACGTTAATCAAGCGCCTGTCCGCTCTGATCGGGGATAAGGAGTGCCTGGAGATCGGTGCGGGTGACGGTACCTTGACGAGATTCCTTAACGATAACGGCACAGCCTGCCGGGCAACCGATGATTATAGCTGGGCGCATTATATCACCTACCCGGATTTTGTGGAGAAAGCCGATGCCAAAGCCGCCCTGAGCAAATACGCTCCTAAGGTTGTACTTTGTTCCTGGCCGGTGCCCGGCAACCCTTATGAGAAGCATGTTTTTAATACGGAATCTGTAGAGTTGTATATTGTAATCGGCACAAGAGACCCGGCGATTACCGGTGACTTAGACGCGTATGATAAGGCTAAGCATTTCAGCATGGAGCTGAATGAGGAATTATCCCGCCTGCTTGTGCCGCCCTCTGAGGATAATGCGATCTATCTCTTCACACGCAAACAAGACAGTACACGCTCACGATAGGTGAGTATCTACTGTCTTGTTTGGTTTGCTGTCTATTCCGGCTTCAGCCCAGATCCCCCAGCTCAATCTGCACGATCCCCCGGTCATCCTGCACCTCAGCGATTCCGCCGATCAGATGCATCAGGCTGCCGAACTCTAGCTCGTTGAACTTGCGTGCCGCGTTATCCCGCTGCAGCTCCCAGAGACATTCGGCCAGCTCGCAGACCACCGGCACATCACAACGGATCTCCGCCAGCTCCCGGGAGAGATGCAGCATGTCGAGATCCGCTTCAATCTTGGCGCGTACGCCCTTGGGCAGCAGATGCAGGTTCTCAATGACCCCTTCCACCGTGCCGTATTCCGTCAGCAGCTTGGTGGCGGTCTTCTCGCCTATGCCCTTCACGCCGGGATAATTATCGCTGGTGTCGCCCATGAAGCCCTTCAGGTCGATCACCTGCGCAGGGGTGAGGCCCCGTTCTGCCAAAAGCTCAGCCGGATCATACACTTTATAGTTGGAGCGGCCTTTTTTCATAATCACGACCTTGACGCTGTCATTCACCAGCTGAAGCATGTCGTGGTCCCCCGTTAGAATATAGACCTCCGACTCCCCGCTGTAGCACGAAGCCAGTGTACCGATGCAGTCATCTGCCTCGTACCCCACCAGGCCGATATTCGGCACACCCAGCTCCGCCACAACCTCCTTCACGAGGTCGAACTGCGGGATCAGCTCCAGCGGCGCGTCAATGCGGTTCGCCTTGTACCCGTCATACTTCTCCGAGCGGAACGTGCCCTTGCCCATATCCCAGCAGCAGACCACATGGGAAGGCTCAAACGTACTCACCGCGTCGAAAAAATACTGCAAAAATCCATACACCGCATTCGTCGGCAGCCCGTCGCGGGTCTTGCGGATATATCCACCATAAGAGGTAGCATAAAAAGCGCGGAACAGCAGAGCCATTCCATCGACGATCATGACCCGGCCCTTCATTTCTGTTGCTGTGCTCATGTGTAACCTCTCCTTGTATTCCTTAATTTAGGCGTTGCTCCAAGCTTCAGCGTACTGGTCTTCCTTGTAGCCTACGGTGACCTTCTTGCCGTCAGTGACGACAGGCCGTTTGATCAGCATCCCGTGGGCGGACAGCAGCGCAAGCTGCTCGTCTTCGCTTAAGTCTGCAAGCTTGTCCTTCAGGCCAAGCTCCCGGTAAACCTCACCACTCGTATTAAAAAACTTCTTCAGCGGCAGCCCGCTGTGCTTCACCAGTTCGCGCAGCTCCTCCACGGTAGGCGGCTGCTCTGCGATATGCTGCAGCTCCAGCTCATGCCCTGCTTCCTTCAGCCATTTCACTGCGCTGCGGCAGGTGCTGCATTTCGGATATTGATACACCTTCAAGTTACTCATCGGCTTCTCCTTCGTTCCCCGTCAGAACCCCCGCATCTATGCCGCCAGATCAGCATCATACGAGTGCGGAGGCTAGTGGTAGTAGTTGATCGTGCTTCGAAATTATATTTAAGTGGAAATTGTACACCTGCTGCTCCTCAAACTGCACGACTGAAGGAATTAAATGGATTTATGACACTTAAATCAGCTGTTATCGTTACTTTGCAGTCCATTGGGTAATTTTAGCTGTACTTTTTCCACTTGCTTACCTCTAATCCGTCATATGACTGAGAATAAGTGCAGTCTCGCACTTAATTACTCTCAAGCCCGGCACTCCAGCAGCAGCAGCAGCAGCCGTATCCGGGATGTACGCATTCCGCCATTATTCCGTCAGCATACAGGTTCCCAGGCTCCAGATACCTTCGGATATCAGTAAATATCCGGTTCAACGGATTGCCGACTGCCGGAGCTGCTCCTGCAGGAGCACCATATCCGGCGGCAGCGGAGCCTCGAACACCAGCTCGGCATGTGTCACCGGATGCCGGAAGGACAGCCGCACCGCATGCAGCGCCTGGCGCGGAATGGCCGCGTCCAGCTCCGCGATCTGCGCGAGCCGGGCGGCGTCGTCCGGCGACAGCGCCGCGCCGTCTGCGGTCACCGCCAGCTCTTTCACCTGCTGCTTCTCGCCGCCTACGGTCACCGCCGACTCTCCCGCACGCCGCTCCTCGCCCGGCGCTGCCGCCTCCGCCCGGCTGCCAGCCGCCTGCCCATACAGCGGGTGACGGTACATCCCGTCACCGATCAGCGGGCAGCCGACCGACCCCATATGCACCCGGATCTGGTGGGTGCGCCCGCTCTCCAGCTTCAGCTCGACGCGTGAAGCGGCGCTGCCATAGACCTCCTTGACCTCATACCGGGTCAAGGAGGGATAGCCGTCCGGCGTCACAATCCGCCGGTGCGGCTCCAGCGGGTCGCGGTCGATCGGGCCGTCGATATCGCCGCTGGGCAGAGCCGGAACACCGTGCACGAACGCGGTATACCGCTTGTCCACCGTTCCGGCAATCATCTGCTCGGAGATGTGCTGGTGGCTGTACGGATTCTTAGCAATCACCAGCACCCCGGAGGTCTCCTGATCCAGCCGGTGTACGGGGCGGAAGCGGACCCGCTCGCCCTTCTCTGCCCAGTAATGGACCACACCGTTCGCCAGAGTCTCGGTATAATGGCCGTGGGTCGGATGGACAATCATTCCTGCGGCCTTGCTCACCACAAGCAGATGCCCGTCCTCATACAGAATCTCGAAGGGAATCGGCTGCGGCAAAATATCCTCTGACGTCTCCTCCTCCATCCGGATCTGGACCTGATCCCCGCTGCTGACCTTGACGCTGATATAAACACGCTCTCCGTTCAGGGTAATGCCGAGGTCTGTCATTTTGAGCCGGGAGAGCAGCTTGCGGGAGACATCCATCCGCTTTTGCAGGATGGTTTTGAGCAGCCAGCCGTCCTCGGACGGCGGCACGATATAGGAGATGGGCGGATAATAGCTGGTCATTTGTTCCGAAACACCTTTTTGCTGCGCAGATATTCTACTTCAGCAATCTCCAGCCGGGTGTTGGCGGCGCGGGCCAGGGCGAAGAAATAGTCGGACAGCCGGTTCAGATAGATTACCGCCTCAGGGTTAATCTCCGCACTGCGGCCCAGCGTCACTGCCCGGCGCTCGGCCCGGCGGCAGACCGTCCGGCAGACATGCAGCACCGAGGACAACTGGCTTCCGCCGGGCAGGATGAAGCGCTCCAGCACCGGATTCTCGGCCTGAAGCACATCGATCCAGCCTTCCAGGCGGGTGGCCATCTCGCTTTTTACCTTATAGCGGTTCTCACTCAGCTTCACGAACGCCAGATCCGATCCGCAGTCAAACAGCTCGTGCTGAATCTCCAGCAGCTGCTCGCGGACATCTAGAAACCGCTCGTCCTCCATCAGGCTCCGTGCCTGGCCAACGAAGCAGTTCAGCTCGTCAATGGTGCCGTAAGCCTCGACGCGGACATCGTCCTTGCCTACCCGGCCACCAATCACCGAGGTCTCGCCCTTATCCCCCGTACGCGTATAGATCGCCATGATACTTCCCTCCTAAGTTGCAAATCACATAGTAATAGTGTAATCGTTCTTAGGTAGGGTGGCAAACAAAGATCACCGTTTTCGATATGTAAATAACTCCCTTAAGAGGGAGACTTAATTGTCCTTTATTCAACCTGCCTCATGGCTTACGAAAAATAATGCAATACATCAGGCCCTTGCACACTTCCTTGTACGCTAACTCCAGCATCTCCGGCGGAATCAGCCCAAGCATCTCCGGCAGGTCCTCTCCCTCTGCAAAATACCCCTTAACCACCGGCACCTTCCCGTACGTTCCCTTCACCAGCTTCTGCGTCTCATCGGCAATCATCAGCCTGGTGCCCGGCTTCGCCACCCGGATCATCTCCAGTACCGCAGCA
This sequence comes from Paenibacillus rhizoplanae, assembly GCF_042684125.1. Classification (NCBI taxonomy): domain Bacteria; kingdom Bacillati; phylum Bacillota; class Bacilli; order Caryophanales; family Paenibacillaceae; genus Paenibacillus; species Paenibacillus rhizoplanae. The sequence goes on from NZ_JBHUKY010000014.1 coordinate 67,795, forward strand.
TGCGGATCACTGAAATAATTGATTCCTCCGACATGGTACACGCAGTCAAAGCTGTTGTCCTGAAAAGGCAGCCTCTCAGCAGTCCCCTGAAACAAATGTGCCTCCAGCTTCCACCGCCGCAGATTGCGTACCGCCTGCTTCAGCATTCCGCTGGAAATATCCAACCCGTACAGCTCGGCCTTCACGTTTATGTACGGGAAATTATCGCCGCTGCCCACCGAGGTCTCCAGCACACGCTCACCGCCGCCCAGCTCAAGCGAAGACAGAAACTGCTCTCTATACCTGCGTTCTCCGCCGAACTTCAGCGCGAAATACAGCTTGTTGGACAGCCGGTAGAAACGGGCAATCCGGTTGTACAGCTCCAGGTACTTCCGGTTACTGCCTGCGGCATCCGCTTCCTCCATAAAAGCCAAATACCCGTGCTTCCACGGATACTGCCTCCCATTCTTTGGATTGACCGCGCCCGTCCCCTCCAACGTAAGCTCGTCATATGTATACGGGTCCCTCAACAGCTGATCATGCAGCATCAATATTCTCCTCTTTCCTATTACAGTACAGTTCCAGCCCGTACTCTGTAATGTTCTTGAATATTCATTATATGCCTACGGCTGGATGCGGACATCAGGCCCGGGTCTGCCGCCGTCTCCGCCTCTGGTCGTAACCTGCAAGCTCAGGATTTACGACATTATTTTATTTTTTTCGACAAAAAGTAACAACAAAATCAATTCTCCAGCCGATGATATTCAATAAAGGTATCAATAGCTTCACTATCTAATGGGGGGATTAACATGGCTAATGTTGTTCACAAGGGGATATCCAGGCTCCGGTTCAAAAGCATACGTATGAGAACATTTGCATTCATCCTGCCCATCTTTCTGATCACGCTGGTGCTGGTCGCTCTGTTGTCGTACATGTATTCCAAAAGCATTATCCAGCGCGAGGTTAAGCAAAAAATGAATGTGCAGATATCGGATATTTCTAACGAAATTAATGCGAACTTAAGTGTGCACAGCAAGGTTCCCGAGGTTCTGGCCAGGACGCTGGAGAGTCACGCTGCGGAATTCACACTGGATCAATACCGGACGATGCTGTCTAGTGCGCTGAATGCTAATCCGGATACATATGGTGTGGGCATTTATTTTGAACCCGGACGGTATGACAGCAAGCTGAAGTACTTCTCCACCTATGCCCACCGCGACGGCGACAAAATTGTGACTACCGAGCAGTACAATGACCCCGATTATAATTATCACGGGCAGAGCTGGTACACCATTGGCAGGGAGCATGCAGCGTTTACAGATCCATTCTATGACACAATTACAGGGACAACGATGGCTACGTTTGCTGTTCCTTTCCGGGATACCACGGATACCTTGCTGGGGGTGATGGCCGGAGATATTGATCTCAAGACGCTGCAGAGCAGGATCGAACAGACCAAGGTCGGGAATACAGGCTGGGCCTTCCTGCTGGACAAGCAGGGGAATTACATTGCCGGACCAGATGCCGAGAAGAATATGCAGCTGAAAATAACCGCCGAAAAAAGCGCAAGTCTGTCCGCAGCGGGAGCGGAAATGCTCCAGCAGAATCAGGGAATGGTAACCTATGCCGATTCCGGCGGGACCATTCAGATGTATTATGAAAAACTGCCGGATACCGGCTGGACCGTGGGTCTCGCCATGCCGGAACAGGAGCTGTATGCGCCGCTTAAGGGGCTGCTAAGGTCTATTCTGCTGGTTAGCTGTGCGGGTCTTATCCTGACGGTAGCTGCCGTGTATCTGTACGTACAGCCGCTATATTACCCATAAGCTGACTCGTGTCAATGCGATGTCCCGGCAGATGGCTGCCGGAGACTTCACGGGGAAGCTGGAGGTGGACAGTGTGGATGAATTCGGCAATATGGCCGGGCATCTGAACCAGATGATTACCAATCTGAGCAGACTCCTGGGGACCATTGCCGATCACTCCCTGCAAGTCGCCTCGACCTCGGAGGAATTAATGTCGAGTGCCAATCAGACCAATCACACCACAGAGGCTATTGTGGAGAATATTCAGGATCTGTCCGCCGGAGCGGATCAGCAGCTTCAGTCCACCCGGGAGTCTGCAAGAGCGATGGAGGAGATGGCCGCCGGTGTGCAGCGGATCGCGGAGGCCTCGATGGACACCGCCGCAGCTGCTGGGCGGGCGGCAGGCCAGGCGCAGAACGGGCATTCCATCATAACGGAGGCGGTGGACCAGATGGAAGAGATGGAGCGGACCGCCGCAGATGCTTCCAGCATGATTACCTCTCTTAGCGCACAATCCCAGCAGATCGGCAACATCATTGGTCTGATCAAAGGCATCAGCGATCAGACCGGCATGTTAGCCTTAAACGCGGCGATTGAGGCCGCCAGAGCGGGCGAATACGGACGGGGCTTCTCCGTGGTAGCCGGTGAGGTGAAGAAGCTGTCCGAACAGACAGCCGAAGCTGCCGGTCATATCAGCACCCTGATTCTCGAGATCCAGCAGGGTAACCGGGCAGCCTCAGAGGCGGTGCTGGCCAATGCCGGGGCCGTTCAGGAAGGCTCGCGGATGGTAGGCGAGGCCGGGCGTCTGTTCACGGATATTCTCGGCGGCATCGGCGAGATAAACACCCAGGTTCATGAGATGTCTGCTTCCTCCGAGCAGCTGCTGGCCGGAACCGAGGAGCTGACCTCCTCCGTGGCCGAGATGGCTGATGTGGCAAAACAGGCCGCAGAGCGTTCCCAGAGCGCTGCCGCGGCCTCCGAGGAGCAGCTCGCCTCCATGGAGGAGGTAGCCGCAGCCTCCACCGAGCTGGCAAAGATGGCCGATGGGCTGCAGCAGGCGGTGGCCACGTTCAAGGTAAACTAACAGAGCAACAGTGCTAACCCCCTGATAGGTCTTCGGACCAGCACAGGGGGTTATTTATATAGATTCGCTCCCCTCACTCCCCTTCAAAAAAGCCACGAGCTCCCGGTTGACCCGCTCCGGCTGCTCGTGATTCACGCCGTGACCGGCGTCCGGGATGACTGTGTAGCGGAATCCGCCAGTGTCCAGTGTTCTGGTGAGCTCCTGCTTCTGCTCCTGCTTCTGCTCCAGCTTATAATCGCCCAGAAGGAAATACAGCTGATCCCGGAACGTAACCGCTTTCTCTTGTTCGTAGGGCTGAAGCTTATGGGCGAACATTGCCTGCTGGTTATGGCTCTTCATTAACAGCACCAGATGCTCCCCGACTTCAGGGTGCTTGTCGAAGAGCCCTGAAGCCGGCGAGCTGAGCTTGCGGGCTGCCCTGAGCAGATTGCTGCTTGTAGGGATAAGAATCTCCGGGAACATCATCATCAACGTATGTATCATGCTTTTAATTGGAGCCGTGACCATTCCTCCCTCCATGCAGACAGCCCTCAGCACTCTCCCCGGTCCGTTCACCGTGTAATTGAAGGCCATATACGCTCCATTCGACACACCTGCCACGCAGAATTGTTCAAGCTTCAACCCGTCTGCGACCTTGTTGATCCAATCCACCTGATCAAAAGTCCGTTTATGGAACTTCTCACCTGGAACACTCTTCCCCGGCCCGCCCAGCGTATCTACTGCAATGCAATAGAAATGCCGGGACAGCTCCTTCATGTTCAGCAGCCACATCACGGCCGAATTATCGCCTACCCCGTGTAATAGGAGCAAGGGCGGTAACTCCGGCTCTCCCGCTGTTATACAATGAGTTGTCCCATAAGGGGTCTCCACATCAAGCTCCTGAAATTCCGTCCCCCACGCGTCAAGAAGCTCGTTATAGGACCTTAGAACCTGTTCTTTGCCGGCCTCGCTTTTAAATACCTTGATCATTTCAGACTCCACCTTCCGGTACTTCAATATTCAAAAAAAACGGACATCTCCCCAAAGGAAGACATCCGCTTCGTATAATCGTGCTGTATTAATTGCTCTTGCGGTGGCGGCCTCTCATATACTCATTAATTTTGAGATCCAGCAAGCTGCTGATTGCTATTACATTATCCGAGGTAAAGGAATTCTCCTGCATAAAGAGTTGTTCCATTCTGCTGCGGAGCATCTGAATTTCATCTTCCAGCGAGAGCCTGCGTGCATTCGCATCTCCTCTGGCGCGAGGTAGCCCGCTTCCGGAACCACATTTCCCGCCATAGGAGGATAAGTAATAATCTGCGCTCAGCACAATCACCCTTCCTAATAAAAGTATCGCGCGTCATACCGATTAGAACCGTGCAGTTCTATGCGACCAAATATGAAGCGCCTTTATTCCCGGAATAAGAGGGCCATGTAAGTGTATTACAGGTGTTTCTTGTCCTTAGAGTAAAATAATACCATATTAGAAGGTGATCGGCTATAGTTCGATTTACTTCTTTGTCGAGCCTTGTCAGGCTCCTTCCCGGGCCAGCTGTGAGACCAATGCCCCAATTCGCTCAACCGCTTCATTCAACTGGGACACCGAAGTGGCATAGGAGCAGCGCAGATAGCCTTCCCCGCCCAGGCCGAAGACACTTCCCGGAACAGCAGCGACCTTATATTCGAGCAGCAGACGCTGGGCGAACTGGTCGGAGGTCAGCCCAGTGGCCTGGATACTCGGGAATGCATAGAAAGCACCCTGCGGCTCATGACACTCCAGTCCCGCGTCCCGCAGCCCCTTGACAATCAGCCGGCGGCGCTGGTTATAAGAGTCTGTCATACGGTCCTTCTCTTCCATCCCGTTAGTAAGTGCCTCAAGCGCAGCCACCTGGCCCATCGAAGGCGCGCACATGACGGTATACTGGTGAATCTTCAGCATGGCAGAGATCAGGTCCGGGTGGCCGCAGGCATAGCCCATCCGCCAGCCGGTCATGGCGAAGGCCTTGGAGAACCCGCTGACCAGAATCGTCCGGTCAAGCATCCCCGGCAGCGAAGCGAAGCTGACATGGTTGCTTCCATACGTAAGCTCGGCATAAATCTCATCCGAGATGACGATAAGATCATGCTTCTCGACCACCTTGGCAATCGGCTCCCAATCCTCACGGCTCATGATCGCGCCTGTCGGATTGCTTGGATAGCAGAGAATCAGAATCTTGGAGCGCGGGGTAATTTTGGCCTCCAGATCTTCGGCAGTCAGCTTGAAGTTATTCTTCCCGAAGGTTTCAATGCCGACCGGAATCCCGCCGCCGATGGCCGTAATCGGAGAATAAGAGATGTAACAAGGCTCGGGAATCAGAATCTCGTCTCCCGGGGCGATCAGGGCACGCAGGGCCAAATCAATAGCCTCACTGCCGCCGACCGTGGCGATAATCTGGTTCGCCGGATCATACTTCACGGCGAAGCGGGTCTCCAGATACTCGGCAATACCCTCGCGCAGCTCGGGCATTCCGGCATTGGAGGTGTAGCCGGTGAAGCCGCGTTCGAGCGAATAGACGCAGGCCTCTCTGACATGCCAGGGCGTCTTAAAGTCCGGCTCGCCGACACCCAGCGAGATAATATCCTTGCTGCCTGCCGCCAGATCAAAAAACTTGCGGATGCCCGAAGGCTGAATCTGCCGGACTAGCGGGGCCAAATAAGCGTTCATCGACTTGCCTTTATCTCCTGTGTGCTGAGCGTTATTAATGATCATGACATTACATCCTTCACGGAGATATCATCAGACGGTTGTCTTCCTCATGCTCTTCAAAGATGATACCGTCCTGTTTGTATTTTTTGAGCGTAAAATTAGTCTTGGTAGAGAGCACGGCATCAATCGGTGACAGCTTCTCAGACACAAAATTAGCGACCTCGCGCAGATTACGGCCTTCCACTTCCACCAGCAGATCGTAAGCACCGGACATCAGATAGACGGATTTCACCTGCGGATACAGATAGATCCGTTCGGCAATCCCCTCGAAGCCGCGGCCCCGTTCAGGCGTAATCTGTACCTCGATCAGCGCCGTCACCCGTTCATCATCGACTTTGTCCCAATTGACAACCGTCGCGTATTTCACAATGACATGGTCCTGCTCCATTTCGGCAATCACGGTCTTGACATCTTCTTCCTCCGCACCAAGCAGGGTCGCCATTAATGCCGTTGAGCTTCGCGCGTCCTCCTTGAGCAGTTCCAGCACTTTCCTCTTCAATTCATTCATTCTTAGGGCCTCCTGCAAAAAAGAGTTTAGTATTAATATGACATGAAAAGTACCGTTCTGCAAACAAAATAACCCCGCCGAGGCGGGGCTATAGGGCTTCATTCCCTTTGTATTTTCTCCTGCATGGCCGGGTAAGCGCTCTAATGCTTCACCGGGCCAGCGCCGGGGTTACATATAATAGGAACCATTGTGCTGCTGCTGGACGTTCGGCTGATGCTGCGAAACATTCGAATTCTGATTATAGGCTCCTGCCCCGCCTGTTTTCTCACGCACGAACTGCTGCAGCTTCTGCTGGGTCTGTTGGGCACTCTGAATCTGCTTGTCCACATCCTGACGCAGCGCTTTGCCCGGAGGGGCGTACATGTTCATTTGCGACATCTGCATGTACAATTCACCCTGAATTCTGAGGGTATCCATAGTCAAATCATTGAATACCCGTCTGACGGCGGGACAATTCGATTCTGTAGCTGCTGTGGTGTACTCGCGGACTGTCCGCTTCAAATCGGCCAAAATCGTATAGAGTAAATCTTCATCCGCCATAAACGGCGTTCCATTCTGTGCGTGCACGGTAAAACCTCCTTCAAAGTTTGTGGGTTCTGCCTGTTATTGCGGCTGCGATGGTGCGTATTGCTGATGCTGATGGAGCAGCTGGACCAGCATATCCATGTGGTGGGTATGACTCTGAATCTGCTGGATGCAGATCCCCTGCACGGCAGAGTTCTGAGTGGTTCCGGCTGTAGCCGCGAGCTGCTTAATCAGCAAATCCTCATTGGAAATGGAATCGGTGATGTATTCCAACTCTTTTCCGCTAAGTGCCTGCATTTGGTTAGATTGCATGTTCGGTAGTCCCTCCTTCTGGTTGTTCAAGCGTTCCTTAGTATGCTTCCGGGGAAGGCTGTTTATGTGCCGGAAGGTACATTAAGCAAGCTCACACTTGATGAATAATCTTTAGGGACTTGACGCATGAGACTCTTCAATAGTGCAAATAATACTACTCTGAATGACATAGAGGAGCGAACAGATTTATGAAACTCGTCAGCGGGCAACTGCCCTGGGAACACACACTGCCCGAGCCTCCGGTATATCCGGTACTTGCGGAAGACATTACCTGTGACTGCCTGATTGTAGGCGGCGGGATGGGCGGAGCGATGATGTCTTACCGCATGTCCCTCACCGGAGCAGATACGGTTCTTATCGATAAAAGAACGATCGGCGCCGGAAGCTCCCACGCCAATACGGGACTGCTGCAAATCGCCAATGACAAATCACTGACTGCCTGTATGAATACCTTCGGGGAAGAGAACGGTGTGCTGTTCTACAGACTCTGCCAGCAGGCCATGCGTGCGATTCTGGAGCTGCCCGGAAAGCTGGACATCGATCCGCAGATTATTGAGCGCAGCAGTCTGCTGTATGCCAGTACGCCGGAAGATGTTGGTATGCTGAAGCTGGAGAATGAGAATCTGGTGAAGCACGGCTTCCATTCGGAATTCTGGGAGGAGGAGACGGTCCGCGCCCATTATGCCTTCTCCAAACCAGGTGCGCTATATTCCAAAGGAGATGCGGAGACCAATCCGCTGCGGACGGTACACAGTCTGATTCATAAGGCGCACTCCGGCGGGGTACGGATCTATGAGCATACCGAAGCCCTTCATTATGAGTACAACGCAGACGGTGTAATCTGTCATACCGGACAGGGGCGGATTGTTGCGAAGAAGGTTGTCTTTGCTATGGGGTACGAGACCCAGGAGATGAAGAAGGACAGGGGAGCAGAGCTGATCAACACCTATGCTATTATGACTGAACCTCTGCCCGCTCTTCCGAAATGGCACGAGCAGAGCCTGCTCTGGGAAACGGCCCGGCCTTATCTGTACTTCCGGACCACCCCGGACGGACGGATTATCGCCGGCGGCAAGGATGAGCAGCTTACCAGCGTGGATCGGCGTGAGGTAAGGGTCCTCTCCCAGTGTGAGCGTCTGGTCGAGGAGGTTACGGCCCTGTTCCCGGAACTTCAAGGAATCAAGGCCGAATATTCCTGGGGAGCGGTCTTCGGCTCCACCCGTGACGGGCTGCCTTATATGGGGCCGCACCCGGAGTTCCCGCACTGCTACTTCATTGAAGGCTATGGTGGAAACGGTACGGTCTACAGCATGATTGCCGCCGAGCTGCTTGCAGATACGCTGGCCGGCAAGAGCCGCCCGGAGCTGGAGCTGTTCTCGCTGACCCGTTCGGCGAAGCCTGCGCCCTCCCTGGCGATACAGCCATAACGCTGCAACACAGAAAGGGATGCCCGCATAGCCTGATGGCTGCGGAGCATCCCTTTTCCGTTGAATACTTATGCAAATAACGATATAGAAGAATAATAGCTTATTGCGCTTTTACAAATTCAGCCGACTTGATTCCTGCCTGACGTCCGAAGATAATAATCTCGGCTACCGAGTTACCCCCGATGCGGTTCTCGCCGTGTAGCCCGCCGACCACTTCTCCTGCCGCGAACAGTCCGGTAATCGCCTTGCCGTCTTTGTTCAAGACTTCTGTGTTGGTGTTGATCACCACTCCGCCCATCGTGTAGTGAATACCAGGGCCGATCTGAATGGCATAATACGGAGCACCGGACAGATCATTATCCATACCGGTAGTTCTGCCGAACTCGGCATCCGACTTACTCTTCACAGCACCGTTCCAAGTATCCACGGTAGTCTTAAGTGCAGCGGCCGGAACCTTCATCTGATCCGCCAGTGCCTCGATGGTATCTGCGGTCTTGACCACACCCATCTTGATGTATTGATCTACCGCCTTGACACGGGATTTGACTCCGGCGTTGAATACAAGATAAGCGGATTTCTCAGAAAGCTTATTAATTGAAGCCGTTACCTTGTCACGGGTATCCATCTCGTTGCCGAAGCGCTTGCCTTCAGCAGATACAAGAATAGCTCCTTCGCCCCGGACCGCTTCACCGATCAGGTAGGATTTCTCCTGCTGCACGGTCGGGTGAACCTGAATCTGATCCAGGTCTACGGTAGTTCCGCCGACTTTCTCGATCATGGCGATGCCGTCGCCGGTACTGCCAATCTGGTTAGTGGTGACCAGACCTTCCAGGTCCGGTCTGACTTTGGAGATCAGCTCCTTGTTGGCACCGAAGCCGCCGGTGGTTACGATAACTGCTGCTGCGCTGATCGTTTTGTCGTCGGCCTGGTTGAACAGCACCTTCACGCCGTTCACCTTACCGTCCTGTACCGTAAGCTCCTTCACATCCGCATTGACGAACAGCGGAATTCCCTGCTCCTGAACATTGCGGACGAGTCCTGCTACAAGATATTGTCCCACTGCCGAGCCGTCCTCCGGACGATGGGTACGCTTTTCCTTCATTCCGCCGGTAATGGTGATGTTGTTCAAGCGAATGCCAATCGAATCCAGCCAGTCAATGGCACTTGAGGAGTTATCCACGAAGAAATGAAGTAATTCCTTGTTGTTCGTGTCATGGCCGCCTTTTAGCGTCTCATTATAGAACAGCTCGTTGCTGTCTTCGATGCCCTGCTCCTTCTGGAACTTGGTCTGTGATGCATTCATCCCCGAGGAGGATTTCGTTGTATTCCCGCCAGCCATCGGCATCTTCTCCAGAATCACCGGGTTCATGCCGCTTGCCTTCGCTTCGAGCGCCGCAGACATACCTGCTCCGCCTGCACCGACAATGACGATATCGTATTTATCTTTTAATTGATCGTACGGAGTATAGCTCGCTTCGGATGCTCCCGACACGGCTTCTGCTGTCTCTTTAGGTGCAGCCGTTGCTGCAGGCTCAGTGGTCGCGCTGTTTGTTCCCTTGCTCTCATTCTTGCTGCTGCCCGCATTGTTGTTTCCGCAGCCTGCAATAACAAGCATAACGGAGAGAACGAGGATAAGCGCCGCTGTTGATCTCTTATTCATGTAAGTCTTGCCCCCTTGTGCATATTTTCACAATTATCATAGCGTCAAAGAAGCGGTTTGTGGAACCTTCCGTAAGTTATTAAAGAGTTTTGTAACTAAAGTAATCAGCGTGTGCCTTTAAATGTTCACACGCCCTCCTCTTCCTTCACCTCATATGGCACATCCACGATAAAATGCGCTCCCGGCCCGCAGCCGGCGGCAAGCTCAAGATGGCCCTTGAGTTTGTCTACACTTTTCTTCACCAGATATAGGCCGATGCCCCGCTGTTCACCCTTGGAGGAGTAGCCCTGAACGAAGATCTTCTCCCCCAGGCCCGCCGGAATTCCCGGACCGTTGTCGCTTACCTCGCATAGCAGCCGCCCCTCTTCATATTGAAAAGCAAGCTCCACCCGCTTCACAGGTTGCTCACGGAGCTCCCCCAGCGACTCCAGGGCATTATCCAGCAGATTTCCAGCGATCGTAATCAGCTCATGAATCACCTGCGGATCAGCCGGCTCCGGCAGATAGCTGTCTCCGGTCAGCAGCAGCTCCATCCCCGCTTCGCGTGCCCGGCTCAGCTTCCCCAGCAGAAATCCCGCCATCACCGGGTCCTTGATCTGTCTCGTAATCGACCCGATCTCCTTCTGGTAATTGCTTACCGTTCCCAGAATATATTGCTGCAGCTCATCATACAGGCCCATATGGGTCATGCCCATAATGACATGCAGCTTGTTCATGAACTCGTGGGCACCGGAGCGCAGCGCTTCTGCATAGACCGAGACTCCCGACAGCTTCTCCGCCAGCACAGCCAGCTCGGTCTCATCCCGGAAGGTGGCAATCGCGCCAACAATAGTACCGTTAACACGGACAGGAAGACTGTTCACCAATAGAGAGCTGTCCCCCAGCTCCAGCTCCTGGTCCTGTATTCCCTCTCCCTCAGCCAATACCCGCTCCAGACCCAGCTCCGGCCAAAACTCGGCAATCTGCCGGTTCATCGCGCTCCCGCCAATCCCCGCTGCCCGCAGAAGCCGCTGCGCCTCCATATTAAGGATGGTAATCCGCGCCTGCTGATCTACGGCAATAATACCCTCACGCGTGGATTCCAGCATCGCACTGCGTTCCTGGAGCAGCTTGGAGATGTCCTCCGGCTCCATCCCGAACACCATCCGCTTGATCTGGGCCGCCAAAATGAATGCTCCCCCCGCTCCCAGTAAGGCTCCCGAGACCAGAATCGCAATAATCGTCCACTCATTCAGCAGAACCAGCCGCTCGACCCGCTCCAGGGACAGACCAGCAATGACCACACCCACCTGATGCCCCCGGTTGTTATAGACCGGCACGAAGCCGCGCAATGATCTGCCGAGCGGCCCTGCCCCTTCGGAGATGCTCTCCCCTCCGCGCAGCGATATCTCCTGGCCGCCTCCCGCAAAGGGCAGTCCGACCAGCGAGGCATCCGGATGGGAGTAGCGGATACCCTTCATATCTGTCACTACCACGAACATAATATCATTGCGGCGGGCGATCCTTGAGGTGTAGTCCTGAATCTCCTTGCTGTTGCCCTCACTAAGCCCCTCCGAGACCAGCGGAATCAGGGCGATAGTACGGGCAATCGTAATCGCCTTATCCTCCAGCGCCTGCCGGGTCTGTGGAATAATCTGATTCCGGAAAATAAAATATAAAATCAGCAATACCAGCAGGACAACGGCAGACACCATAACGGCGATCATTGTGCGCAGACTGTAGTTTTTTTTCCTGGCCACTGGTGCGAAGACCTCCCTTCATGTCCCATATTCCTATACCATTCGAACTATATTAGTTGAACTTGAATTTGTAAAGCTACTCCCGGGGATCGCTTCGGGGGGATGGAACAATGAAGAAGCAAGCCCAACCGTTCTGCCGGAGACAGGAGGGCTGGGCTTGCTCGGGTGATATGACCACAACTCTTTTATAAGCAATTGAATGATGGCTTACTGCTTCTTGGCCTGTTCCAGCGCCTGGGTCACCGCTTCAATAATCCCGCCGCTGGAGCCGGAAGCACCGGAGAGGGCGTCTACGCCTTCTGTGGTTTGCTTTTCAATAATTTCAGGAATGGTATTCTCCACGGCCGCATCGATCATCGCCTGCGTCTCCTTATGCTCCTCTACGGTAATGGCGTCGATCTTCTCATCCTTGATTTCTACCGCCACTTTAATATCACTCTTGACCCCTTTGCCTGTTCCATCATACGTCCCGTCCACATACTTGCCGGAAGATGAAGAGCATCCCGCCGTAAGTACTGTTGCAGCCGCGAGGGCAGAGAACAGCAAGGTTTTTGTCCACTTGTGCATGAGTAATTTCCTCCTTCTGTAAATTCCTATTTCTTAAGTGCCTTCACAGCTTCATCCGCTGCAATCCGGCCGAAGGTAGTGATGTCTGCCAGTGCATTCCCGCCCAGACGGTTCGCGCCGTGTACCCCGCCGGTTACTTCGCCCGCAGCATACAGCCCGGCAATGACCTGATCCTTGGTATCCAGCACCTGAGCCTGAGTGTTAATCGCTACTCCGCCCATGGTATGGTGGATTCCGGGTGTTACCTGAATTGCATAATATTTACCCTTTTCAAAAGACAGCTCAAGATCCGGCCGTTCAAACTCTGTATCCTTACCGGAAGCAACGAAGCCATTATACGTATTCAGTGTATCCGCCAGTGCTTTGCCATCTACACCAATCTGTGCCGCCAATTCTTCAGGTGTGGCCGCTTCTTTGACCAGATCCATTCCAAAATAAACCTCGGTGGCCTTCAGGTTCGCACGCAGCTCATCATTGAAGATCAGGTAAGCTACTTTGCCGGACTGGGCCAGGATATTCCGGGACACGACATCGCGGGTCAGCAGTTCATTCGTGAACCGTTTGCCTTCGCTATTGACCAGAATCGCACCGTCTCCGCGTACCCCTTCCGTGATCAGCACGCCTTGATTCGGAATGGTGGTCGGATGAATCTGGATCTCCTTCATGTCTACTAGCTTGGCACCGATCTTCTCTGCCATCGTTGTACCATCGCCGGTTGCGCCTGGATGGTTAGTGGTAGAGAACCCTTCCAGCTTCGGCTGGTACCCCTTGATCATGTCCATATTGGCTCCAAAACCGCCAGCCGCCAGGATAACGGAATTCGCACTAATCGTGTACTGCTTGCCATCCTTATCCGTCACCTTCACGCCGGTAACCACGCCGTCCTTATTCTTGACGATCTCATCGGCCGTCGTCCGCAGGCGCACATCAATCTTGTACTCCTCCAGCTTCTTCTTCAGCGCGACTACGATGAAATTCCCTGCCGCTTCCCCGCCTGCCGGACGGTGAATCCGGTTCACGCTTGCCCCGCCTGCGCGTCCCACTTCAGACAGCTCGGCTCCATTCTCCTTCAGCCACTCCACTGAAGCCGCCGCACCGTTCGTAAGCGTTCTGACCAGCTCCGGGTTATTGAGGTTTTTGCCGCCCTTCATGGTATCCTCGAAATGCAGCTCGGGACTGTCTTTGATGCCAGCCGCTGCCTGATAAGGTGTTCCTGCCGCATTCAGCCCGCCTTCCGCACGGACGGTGTTGCCTCCAAGCATAGGCATTTTTTCGATCAATATCACCTTGGCTCCCTGATTATGCGCTTCAATGGCAGCAGTCATTCCCGCGCCGCCGCCGCCGATAATTACGATGTCCGTAGACTCCCCTTTGGTGCTGTTACATGCAGGCAATACCACCAGACTTGCCAGCAGCAACCCTTTGCCCAGCAGACTTCCCCATCTCTTTCTGTTCATTCTGTTCTCCTCCAATTATTATTGTGCATATTTTCACAATCATCATAACCTGAAGGAGCCCTGACAAGAATATTTAGTAATTAAAGAAATGATAAAGTAAATAAAGGTAGTGAATTTGCTTGAATGTGTTTATAGATTTATAATTGGAGCTTATACAACCGTATCACTAGGAGGAGCAGAAACTATGGAAAAAAGCGAAAAATATTGGCTGGCCGGTGCTGTTCTGGCTGTAGCCGGTGTCTCCCTGATGAGCTACACCGCAAGCCGCTATACTTCATTTAAAAGAGTAGTTGCCCGAACCATCCGTCTGGAAGATATCGCTGCACTGGAAATTACCCGCCTGTCTTCTGTTCCCGGTGAACAGAAGGATGTTGTGCTCACCGAGCCGGAAGCGATTAAGCGGATCTACGATGATTTCTCCGGCGTCCGCCTGATGAAATCCGCCCGCAATGTCAACACAGACAACAAGTACAGCTATTACATGACCATCGTCCAGGCCGACCGGAAGCAGCGGTTCGACATTATTTTGAAGGGCGAGCATCACATGATTATCTATGACAATGACATGAACAACCCGCACCTGGTAGCCTACAAAATCATTAACGAGTTCAGTCCGCTGGCTCTGCAGCAGGCCTTCGATTGATTCTGCGCACGCTTATGTATGGCATAGCTTAATAACCTTCACAGCTAATGTGACGGCTATATGGAGTCATGGAACGCCTGGGGCAGCCTTGGGACAACCGTGACTCCGTTTTATTTGTGCGGCCGGCTCCCTTGCTCATTCGTATATTTTTCCGGCATACAGTATGCCTGCGATGAAGCTCCAGTCGATATTCTGCGGCGCGGGCCGCTTCAGATTCTCATAATATCCATCCATATCCTCCACCCAGGATTGGACTCCTTCCAGATACAGCTCCACACTGCCATTCTCCCATTCACCCGGATTCGCGCTGTAATCCTTAGCCAACAGACCAAGGAATGCTGTGAAGTCTTCCCTGCTTCTAACCTTCTTCAGTGCTTCATGCAGTTCCATGCTCCAGCTCCTTCCACCCTTAGCTACTTATAGATATTTACGGATAAGTTCATGCCCTTCAGGTCTCACCTTATACATATACACCGGCCTGCCTACCGCCCCGTAGCTAAGCTCCATCTCCAGAATGCCTGCCTCCGTCAGAAAAGCCAGATATTTGCGGACCGAGATCCGCGAGATTGGCGCATGGCTGCTGATATCCTCCGTGGAGAACACCGGGCTCTCCAGCTGTTTAATCGTGCTCCAGATGCTCTCCAGTGTGCCTTCGGCAAGTCCCTTGGGCAGCGGCAGCGCAGCGAACCTCTCCTCTTCTGTCCCCAGCGAATGCCGCAGCAGCTTATCCAGCTGCTCCTGGCTGAGATGCTCCTTGTGCATCAGCTTATAATCTTCACGATACGCCGACAAGGCCGCCTGAAAGCGGGCAAACTCAAACGGCTTGATCAAATAATCCACGGCCCCGTTCTGCAGCGCCTTGCGGATGCTGGCATTGTCACTGGCGGCGGAGATCACAATGATATCCACCTTGCTCCCCTGCTCCCGCAGAGTAGAGAGCAGTTGCAGCCCGCTGACACGCGGCATATAAATATCCAGCAGAATCAGATCCACCTGCTGTTCCTCCAGCAGAATCAACGCCTCATCCCCAGTCACAGCCCAGCCTACATATTCAAAGCCCGGAACCTGCTCCAGATAATGGCGGTTGAACTTCGCCACCATCGGGTCATCCTCTACGATCAATACTTTAATGTTCATGGGTTCTCCTTGTCTTTTGTGCAACTATAACTAATATAACGACCATATTATTTATCCATTTCTAAAAGAATGACCGAATCGTCACTTAAAAAAGTATCCGCCGTTAGTTCATTTTGCAATAAAACCATCAATACCTTAGTTACTTTGGAAAAAATTGCTTCGCTAGAACCAACTACGCTGTGGGCACCACAAGCAAATGTAATTCTTCCTGAATAAAGCCACTTTGATTCAATAGCAATTTCTTTTGCAGAATTTAGAATTATTTCAGCATATTCAGCAGGAATACCTGAATAGATGTTTTCTTTACCCTGCTCTAATTCAGAATGGAACATAGAGTTGGAACTATCCCCTATTACGGTTTTTATTATTAACTTTGATGTTTGATTAGCTATGAATTCTATTCCCAATAACGCATAGTATGAACTATTCCGTGGAAGTTTCAATTCCAAAGCCAGTTTTTTATCCTCAGAAACTATTGGTCTAGACAGTTCCAATGTAATTTCAAGTTCTTGGCCCAATTTAATAGGGATTGAAGGTAACTCATTTTTCCATATAACCGCTTTTCTAAACTTGCCCAAATCATTAGTAACTTTCAATTTTCCCCATCTCCAGGTCATTTGGTCCAAATCGGTAAACAACCTTAAATTCGTCTTCAAATTCTTTAAGTAATAATACAAATGATGCCAATAAAATCACCCCGTGGTCCCCATCTTAAGTATTCCTAAGGTTCGTTTAATAGAATTCTCCACAGGATACGGGGTCTCCTTAGACAACAGATCCATGCTGAACGTCCCGGATTGTATCGCTTCCCTGGTATCGGCTACGTACTCTGTGATGTCGTGAATCTCTACAATCCATCTATGAATGTAATTATGCACCATCTCGCCTCTTAAGCCTAACTGGATGGCTCTTCCCGGTAATTTGTTCCCATGGATATCTCTGTCAGGGTCCCATTGACATCTCACTTGGGAATCCTGTAACTTCATATGCCATTCCTCTTGGGAAACGTATAGGTCAGGATCATATGAGGACAGGACTACCTGTGACAAAATATGATTGAAGCCCTCTCTGGTGATATCAATCGCCAATATCCGTTCCTGATCCGTTTTGGTCGCCCACCCTGCCCGGTACATCATCCACAAGAAGGACGGCTTAATCCAAGTCATTCTATCTATTCTAAAAGAAGGTCCGAATTGTCCAAGCCTTAATACCTCATCTGCAATTTTGTGATTATACGCTTGGTATACTCTGACCGTTTGATCATTGTAATGGGCCATGATTATTCTGTCTTCTGCATCTATCGTCCGTTCCAGTTGTTTTCGCGCAGTTGTCATTTGAATAGTTGCCTCCGAATATTTTTCAATGCTGCTCCCATCAGTATATTCTGTCTCTGCTATTCAGTCTAACTTCAAAACAACACTTTCTCCCAAATATAAAAATGCGGCTTGGGATAGATGAGATTCTTCTACCCTTAAGCCGCTATTAATCCTTATTCAAAACCCCAAAGACTCGCCAACGAGGATAACCTTTATTCTCCCCGCTGTTTTACACATTCTTGTTTCGACGATGTAAGAACAGATACAATCATCTGATTTACAATCTCCGCAAGCACCATTGATTAGGCAGGGCGTTTTTTGCGGCGAATGTAAAAATGGGCTGGATGAAACCGAACAACGGTTTGCATTAATGGGGGCGGCATAGGTTCTGGCTCTTATCACTGCGTCTTCAGCCGTCTTGCAGACCTTATTCATCCCAACGACAG
The DNA here is from genome assembly GCF_042684125.1 of Paenibacillus rhizoplanae. Taxonomy (NCBI): domain Bacteria; kingdom Bacillati; phylum Bacillota; class Bacilli; order Caryophanales; family Paenibacillaceae; genus Paenibacillus; species Paenibacillus rhizoplanae. Next base: position 85,128 of record NZ_JBHUKY010000014.1, read on the forward strand.
CAACCACACTTCTCGGTCCAAAAGTAATCGCTGCCACCCGATTGCCCACACTGTCGATATTGACCAATATCCCATCTTCGCTGATAGCGTTAAAGCTGGTTAAATAGGTGTCGCACAAAAGAGATTGGCGCATGAGATCATAACGTTCCTCCATGGTCTGCGCTGTATCACGGTCAGTGACTGTATAGCTGCCTTGACATACCCGATTAAGAAGCCCGATTTCCTCAAGTGTGACTGACCCGCCCCATGATACTGAGGACTGCTCAGGAATCAAGGATAGTGCCTTTTCTACAGCTTCAATGGCATTATCACAATAATAAGCCTCAAACTTTCTGTTTTGCAGGTTTTTAATGACCTTGGAGGCTAACAGCCGGTTTCTCGCTTTGATTGAATCTTCTTTCGCTTGCATTGTTCTTCCTCCGTTCTGACGTTAGACAAGGTGGCTAAACTTCGTGTGTATGTATGATTAATATAGTATAGTAAAAATAAAAAGGATGTTGCACGTGCAACGAGAAGCCTCTTATGAATAACTTAGATTCCCTATGTCAATCACGTTTATTTTCAGGGATTTCCTTAAGTGATATATCCCAAATGCTTAAACGTCTGTCAGCCACACGGAAAGAATATGCAAAAGATGAGATGGTAGTCCGGGAGGGCGATTTCGTTGATGATGTCGGCATCATATTGCAGGGTACCGCTCAAAGTACGAAATTGAACGTCAAAGGAAAACAAATTATTGTATCCCTCCATTACCCTGGTGGATATACCGCTGTCCTAACAGCGGCTAGCCGTGGAAGAAGATGCCCTATGTCAGTGCAGGCCATAGAACCGCTTGAAGTTCTGTTTATTCCTATCCAAAACATATTGAGCCCGTGCACAAAGTTATGTATGGCACACGAACAATTACTTGGTAATCTTTTCGATAGTATTGCCGAGCGGGCGTTAGAACTGCATGACCGGAATGATTGTCTGATTATGCCAACTATTCGGGATAAGGTTTTAACTTATTTAACAAGAGTTAGACGTGAAGCTGGAATGGAGACTTTTACGATTCCCTTTGATCGGGAAGCAATGGCCGAGTATCTGGATGTAGACCGCAGCGCCTTGTCCAGAGAGCTCGCATGGATGAAGCGGGACGGCTTGATTGAGTTCTGTAGAAACGAATTTAGGCTATTGCAACAAGCAGCAGAAAAGGATTTTCACTAAAGGAAAGCAGGGCTGGTGTCTTCGCTTATGTAGGGTTGTCGTTATGGGGGATTTCTCCGTGTATTTAATTCTGATTGGATGATATTGGGGATGGTTTCACGAAGGCTTTATTCCTTAGGATTATTTATCTCCAACCATAATTGCTCCGTATTCCAAAGGGTCAAACCCCAATGGCCAAACGGTGTTATCATCGAACATGGCACCTTCTAAAAGGCAATCTTGTATCCTTTCGCACACCATATTAGCTCCCATTAATTTTGAACCTTTAAAATCAGTCTTCCATACATCAGCTCCGACTAAAATAGCATTATTTAAGTTAACATTACTTAAGATAGCTCCTGTTAGCTTGGCATTTGTAAGGTTTGAAGACTCTAAATTAGAATTTTCAAGCATCGCCACCATTAATAAAGCGCTTGTTAAATTCGTTCTACTTAAATTTGCCTCTCTTAGCTCAGCACCACGTAAATTGGTTCCGATTAAACTTGCTCCGCATAAATTCTCTTTATTTAGTATAGCTCTATGCAGGTTTAGATTATCCAAGTTTGATTGTTCAAGAGAATCTACATTTAGTTGTATGGGTTCATTTGCTATGCTATAAATAATAATTACATTCACACTCCTTATGTATTATTGTTGCCCACTGATAAAAAAATTTTAGTATTTCCTCAAGATTCCCCGGACCGCCCACACCAGTAAAACATCCATCTTGTTTTTTACAATAAATCCAGTCATCATCAGTTCGCTCTATTCGAACTACATCCATCTGTTTATTCTCCATCTCCAACCCGTCTAAAGTTATTGCAACATGCCAACCGGGATTGTCAATAGAAGTAATTCTAATGCCACCAACATGTTCCCATTCTCCATCGCACTGTGAGGCGTACCATTCTTGTAACCATCTTAAAATTTCCATTCATTGCCCTCCTATATGGTTGCCTTCTTAAGGATCTACTCTCTTATTGGATCAGTAAAATCATTTTCATCCCTAGTCTGGAGAACCTACTACTTCCTGTTCGTACAGTCTCAGCGCATTACTAGCTAATCAAGGTTTAATGAAGACTGTATCTTACTTTAATCTTTCACTGGGACATACTCACAAGGATTTTTAACAAAACCTTACCAAAATCCCCATAGCCTTCCGCAATCTGAACATTAAAAAAACATGTTCATTTCTTGATATAAATCTTCTGAATAAATACTTCTGTGATAATTATTGTAATTCACATCCGAAATAAAGTTATATTGTATTTTGTTTGGGATTTCTTGTAGATTCAGAATCTTCCCACAACTACACATCATTTTGGGCATATCGATATCTCCTTTAACTCAACTAGTTAAATATTTTTCACCTTACATTTACTTTTAAAATATTCAACAGCGTTCTCTTCATTGAATAGAGTAGAGGTGCAATGTTTAAAATAGCCTTCCTATCCGAGCGGCATATTGTACAGTTGCGAGTAAATTCGGAAAAACCGTAAGGAAACGAAGATAAAAAAACAGGTTAATTATGGTAGTATCTGACCATAATTAACCTGTTAAATGCAATGGAATAGCGTTATTTAAGCAATAAAACTAAAGCATTTGATGTGCGTACAACCGATATGGAGAAATCTTTATACGGGTATTACATAGGTTAAATGTGTTGTTGATTTAATGATAAATTCATTCGGCATTGGATAGCCCCTCCGACTTGTTCAGTGTAGTGAAAATGGCTGTATTTGTTGAAGCAACAATCCCTTCTTCTAAGTCCTTCCTTTTATCAACCGGAATATCATAGAATATATATCCCACAATCTCATCGCTCGTATTTAGTAATAACTCAATGTTTGGTAAAACTAGTCTTCGTGTAATTTGTTCGATGCGTTCTAGCAGAAAGAATAGTTTATTATCACCATACATGACTGTAAAATTATCTTTTGAGTCTATAATCTTTTTACCGTTCCATACATCAATATCAATTATTGGATTCCCTATACATTTAGGTATATCACTAAAATTTGTTAGTTCTTTCGAAGAATATTCAATGTCGTTGATAGATACTATTGTAATACTAAATATTTTCTTTGACTCACTGTTTACTTTGACTTCAATGAAAGATGATTTGTTATTAAATATCCTGTAATAAAATAACTCCTTTGATGGAATATCATTTAAAGGAAACTCAACGGTTATAGGTACGTAAAAGTCTGTCTCCAAATAAGATTTTATCTCATCTTGTGATATCCCTTGTAATTTTAGCATCTTCTTCCTCCCTGTTTAAGGAATATAAAGGGCATGTTTAATGACTGGTAATTGCCCAGCTTCCCTAGATGGACTAAATATTAATTCCCAATTGCTAACTACTTTTGGTTCATTAAACTTATATCCCTTTTCCGTAGCTTCTTTTACAGCTGATTGAAAACTGCTTAATAATTGTTGTTCATTTAACTTTTGACCATGTGATAGAGTTCTGGTTGAATACTCTACCATATGTTTAGTAGCATTTGGATTCACCCAATACTTTTCCTCATTCACTGTTACTTCAAATGATTTAGGAATGCTTGTACCTGGGTTATTAGGTTGTGTTCTTTTGATATTATCCCAGACAGTCCCAGTTTCCCTCGTCCCCTCAGCCTGCATCCGAAGATTAACCGAATTAGCCGCCTTGACCTCATCATCCGTCAGAGTGGTTGGAATACCTTGTTTTCTCAGTTTACTATACAGCCCGTTAGGGCCGCTCGACAACATCTCCTGAACAGTCTGATTCCCTACTGCTGTACTAGTTTGCTGCACTGCTTTCTGGATCGCCTTAGTTCCAGCTATTTCAGCTGCATCCTTTATCGCAGCTGAAGTGAAAAATTTTGCTGTTATTTTTTCCGTTATTTTATCTGCTAATCGGATAGTACTTTTAACGCCAGATTTTATTACTGCGGCTTCACCAAAAGTAGCGACATTGAAGAGCAAGTTAGCAGAACCTGCGCTTCTTTGCAAGAACGACTTATCCTTCCCGAAGGCCAGTTTGGCATCGTCACCAATCATTAAATTGTAGGTATTTACAACTAAGTTCTTCGTTCCATTTTTTATTGAATTAAATACAGATCCGCTGGCAGAATTCTTTGCAGAAGACTTAACAGGTACAGGATCTTTCTTGACAGATGTTTTAGCTGCCTGAAGAACTTGTTCCTCTTTCTTCACTTTTTTCAGATCTGCTGCCAAAACTGTATTTTGCTGCTGCAGCTTTGATATTGCAGCGGCGGCTGCACTTCCTGCTGCTGATGGACGTGAGCTATTAGTTGAGCCACTGTTTGATGTTGCCGGCGGCTTTGTTACCGTGGCTGGTGGAGTTGCCTTATTATTATTTGCTGGCTTCGACGAAGCCGACTTCGTCGAATTCTGTCCAGGTTTCGCTGGTGCTGCCGGCTCTTGTTTTGGAGGCGGTGTAGACGCCTTCTGCTTCGCCAGGTACAGATGCTCGAGGCGGTCCGCAGCAGCGTCGTTTCGGTTGATCTGGCTTTGAATAGAGCTTGCCGTTGCTTTGTGACCAGTCGGATCGATATACTGAATCGGATCATTATTGGCATAAGTGTAGAGATTGAGACTGAGCGGGTTATTGTCTTCCCCCCAGTAGCTGTCTTCTGACAGGAAACGCCCGTTGTACGGATCGTAATAACGTGCCCGAAGGTAGTACAGCCCTGTCTCCCCATCATAATACTCTCCTGCATAACGGATGGATTCCGAATAGGACTCGATGCTTAAAGTAGGATTACCAAAGACATCATAATCATATTGGTTCTGCACTTCTCCTGCAGATGTTACAGTCTGCACAACATCTCCGTGTCCATTGAACAAATAGTAGGAATATGCCTTAGCTTGATTCATTCTGGCAATGTAGTTAATACCACGGATGTAACGTACATTGAGTTTGCTGCTTCCGTCCATCTCCAGGATCACGTGCTGACGGTCATATACATAATTCGTTTCCTTTGTTATATTCCCTGCTTTAGCACTGCTTACCGTTTTCTTTACCCGTAAGCCGTCACCATTATAAACATAATTTACAGTTGTCCGGTCTCCTGCCTTCACCTTGACAGCTTTCGTTAAACGGTTGAACCCGTCATAGGCTTGAGTTACTTTTTCGATAAGACTATTAATTTCTTTAGCCTGTGCCTCGTAAGTATCTCCCCCGGTAGACTGGTGCATTGCTGTTGTATGAGGCTGGGTATAGGCTGTCCGTTGACTAAGCTCATTCCCGTTCTTATCAAAAAGATAATCTACAGTTTTGAGCAGCAACTCCTTCCCTGTTGTATCGCTCATCCGCTCTTCAAGCTTCATCAACTGATTACTTGAAGAATACAGATACTCACTCTTCTTCAATTTATACTGAAGTGCTTGCTTGGTATCCGGGAAGATATAACTGCTAGGCTGCAGCGAGGTGTAGGTCTCTAGCATAGACTGCCGGTTTCCTGCCCCGTCATAGGCATAGACTGTCGTTTTTCCTGGTGCTTCTACCTGCTTAATACGACCCGCATCATCGTAGCTGTATGCAGTTGATCCAAAACTATCTGTCTTGGTAATCTGCCGGCCAGCATCATCATAGGTATATCGGTAACTGGATATCTCTGAACCGTTGTTACGTTTGTTTGTTAAGGTTAGCAGACGATTGTTCAGATCGTACGTATAAACCTCTTTGAGGCCATCTTCATACTGTACCATCGTCCGGTTGCCATTCTTGTCATAGGAATAGCTAGTTTCTTTACCATCATAGTCAACACGGGCCATCCGGCTGGACTTGTCATAATGGTATGTTGTGGTGAAGCCCAACGTATCTGTCACCGATTCTACATTTCCAATGACATCGTAAGTGTATTTGATCTGAACCTTACTGTCATTACTAATTTGGAGCAGCTGATTCTGGGAATTATAAGTGTAGCCATACGCTCCGCTCTCGTCATTCATGCCAGTCCGATTTCCAGCTTCGTCATAGCTATAGTTAATTTTATCCCCAGTCTCTACTACCCTCATCTCAGTTAACAGATTCTGATTACTATATAAATATAGTGTATTATTTCCCTGATGGTCGATCATACGCTGTTTATTCAGTGCCAGATCATAGGTGTAACTGATAGTTGCATTGCCAGCATCCGTGACAGATAGCAGTACCCCATATGATCCATAGCGGTATTGGGTAACTTTACCCCGTCCATCTTTCATGGACTGTTTGTTTCCCATACGGTCATAGCTGTAACTGACCTCCACACCCAGCGCATCAGTAACCTTAGTCAAACGTCCAGCATTATCATATTCATAACGAATAGAGCTGCCTAGAGCATCCGTTTTTTGAATAAGGTTGCCATGGATGTTGTACTGATAAGCGGTAGTGAATTTACTTGTACTATTCTTACTAGCTAATACCGGATCAACAGCAGCAGTCACACGATTGCCTAGATCATAATGATAAATCGTTCCATAGCGGGACTCATCGGTCTCACCTGCCGCATAACCTTTAGCATCAATGCTCTTCACTATATTGCCGTTTGCATCATAAATTTTCTTACTGACCACTGTACCATATGGGTCAATAGTTAGGGACAGCCTGTTTAAATTGTCATAGGTATATGACATAGTGAAGCCCTTGGCATTGGTATCAGAAATTTTATTTCCTGCCAGATCATAAGCTGTTGTAAACTTGTTACCTTCTGGATCAGTGACTACAGTAATCCGGTTAACTGGATCATACGCATACTTGGTTACGTATCCCCTCTCATCCTTATCCGAAATTTTATTTCCGGCCGTATCATAGCTGTATTGTCTTACACTCTCTGTTGAACCTAGAGCACGAATTACCTTCGCCACGCGGTTCATAGCATCGTACGTATAATTTACGGTGTATGCCTTTCGGTTAGCCGAATCAGAGGACAAGAATCCGTTTGCTCTAGGATCTGTTTCCTGAATTTTGTTGCCAAGCACATCGTAACTGTAAGTTGTAATCTGCATGATTTTATTCGGATAGGAAGAAATAAGTAGATCTGCTAGATTAGGCAGAGTAGCATAACCTTCAAGGGTTGACTTATCAAGCCACCCTATCCGCTTCACCATCCGGTTTTGGGAATCATACTCATACTGCTCCACATCTGTTAGGTCGGCATCTCTTAACTTTTCTGATTTGATGAGATTACCATTCTTGTCATACTCAATGGAAGAGCTTGCCCCGCTGTTGTCAGAGATGGCTTTGAGCAGATTGTTATCATAATAGATATAAGTAGTTTCCCGGCTTCCAGAATCCTCTTTTGATCCCGCTAAAATTTTCTTAGTCATATTTCCAGCCGGATCATACTGGAAGCTCTCCACAGCATAAATCACGTTCTTACTCTCATCGAGTGCAAGCGGAGATTTCTTTTCAATTAGCCTGTTTGCGGCATCATAATTGAAGATGGTTATGCTGCCCGCTTGATCTTTTACCGACACCAGATTCCCGTTAAGATCATATTTGTTCTCAACTGTAGACCCATATGGGTCTTTCACAGCCTTTTCTTTGCCAAATGAAGTGTAGCTGATAGTAGTTACTGCTCCAAGCGGATTCGTCTCGGTAGTCTTTCTGCCCAACTTGTCAAAGGAATACTTAAAAACTCCACCATCTGCATAAATAATTTTACCAGGTGTACCGTCAGGATTGACTTCATATGAAGTCGTGTTCCCCCGTTCATCCGTTCGTGCCAGCAAATGATTAAGCACATCATATTCATAGAGCTTACTGTCTCCTAGAACATTTGTTTCTTTAGTTAGCCGGCCAAGCCCATCATATGCATAGGTTGTACCTTTGGAAGAACTGATATTGCCTGAGTACTTGAGACCATCCACTTTTTTGGACATCTGTCCCTTAGCATCATACTGGAGGTATTCCACAATCGTCCCTTCAGGAGATACTGTAGATAGTCTGCGGTTCATCTTGTCATAAGTATAAGACATCCCCTTCATACTCATAACCTGATTGGTACTATCCATCTCTTTCTTGTATTGATTAGGTGAGATTTCCCGAATCAGATTACCACTTAAGTCATAGATGTATCGAGTCACAGCCAATCCGCCGTCTGCAGCGGGCAGACTTTTACGCAGCACACGATCAAGTGAATCGTACTCATAGCGGGTTTGCATTCCAATTGAATTGGTCTCGGTTAGTACATTACCCGCAGCATCATATTGATATAGCGTTGAACCTTTAATAGCGTCCGTCTTCTTCATTAATTGTTTATTATAATTATATTCAAATAAGGTTGTATTTCCCTTAGCATCGCTCTGGCTTAACACCTGATCATTCTTCGAATAGGTATAGGTTGTCGCTGCCTCCAGACGGTCCACATAATCATTGTCGAAAACAGCACCTGGCAAAAAGCCTGCGCTAATGTCCGCGGTCTTAACCAGTACAGCGCTTTTGGTAAGCCGTGATCTGGAGTCATAGCTGTTCCGTGTAATATCATAATTATTATCGCTAATTTTTTGATAAGTTGCTACGATATTCCCGGCCCGGTCATAATCCTGCTTACTCTCTCTGCCAAACGGTCCTGTAACCTGAATAACTCTTCCGCCTTTATCATAAATCTGCTGAGTAAGGTCTCCCATGCTGGACTGAGTTACAGCTCCATTTTTCTTTGAGACAGTGAGTTGAAAGGTTTCTGTCGAGAGCAATTTAGCGGCTTCATCATACTTTATAATAGTGGAACGGTAAAACGTGTTGGCCTCATCCGCACGAATATATTCTTTTTTGGATATTTGATTACCTGCTAAATCGTAACCGTAGTAAACAGACTTCCCATTCTGGTCTATGCTTTCCAGCAATTCGCCTTGCGCTGAATAACGGAAGGACTCATAGGTGCCGTCTGGATATTCTATTAGATAAGGAGAGCCAAAAATAGTATTGTAGCTTTTGGTTTGTTGGCCTGACTTATCCGTACTAATAGTGACCCATTTACCTGTAAGATCATAATCGACCGTCGTACGTGAGCCGTCAGCATATATTGTTTGCTTCAAACGGCCTCCAAGATCATAGAAATATGAAGTAGTACGACCAAGCCCATCGGTCTCGCTCAATACATTACCAGAACCATCATAGATAAGCTGTTTGTTGATTTTTCGGATGCCCTGCTGTTTGTTATCATAAGCAGCCTGGGCTGAGATAATCTCAACAGGCTTATCAATAACATTGTATTGATATAACAGACCTATAGACTGCTCTGGATGAGTAGCATTATACCCTTCTCCATCCACATCCTTAATAAGGTTGTCCCTACCATCATATTCCTTGTAAGCAATGACCTCACGATTGGTTCCGTCAAAAGCAATAGTCTTAATTAACCGGTTCTCTGCATCATATTCATTCTCAATGCCAGGAGCCTGTTCCATAGCAAGAGCAGAGTATCTTGAATCCACAGTTTTTAGCAAATTGCCCATCGTATCATACTGATAACGGCTTAAATTCCCCAAAGGATCAGTTGTCCCTATTGCAAAACCTAATCCATCGTAGGTATAAGAGGTTGTCCGCTCAGTTCCATCAATTACTGACGTCTCGGTAATCAGATTTCCGGACTTGTCGTATTGATAACGGCTGATTCTAGGGCCCTTGTCATTAAAAGGCTTGGAGGAAGATACCTTAAGATTTCTATAATTGTACGTATTCTCCTCAGTATCATAACCCGTACCATTGAATTGCCTCGTCTTCAGCAGGTTTCCTTCGAGGTCAAACTCGTTTAAGGTCTGATATGCCCCTCTTTCTACAAGTGATCCGTCATCCCCTTTTTCTTTGGATGATCCTGTCTCTGACGTTATGTTTCCGGCAAAATCATATTGATAATTCTGTACAATCTCTTTAGCGCCAGTTGAATCTGCATATTCTACAATCTTAATTTTATTCCCGTTTGCATCATATTCGTTAGATGTGTGTGAATGGGTAGCAGCGTCCAGGCTGACATTTTGATCTGTCACTTGGTTGAGAGAATCATATGAAAAGGAGGTTATTGAAGAATCCTTGTTAACTCCTGCTGAATACAGCCCCTGCGTAAGTTTAACCCTGTTATTCACCGCATCATATTGGCTATTGGTATAGAAATAATCCGAAGCTCCCGCTTGATAAATTTTTTGAATGGTATTTCTACCCAATCCATCGTAGATCCACTCTGTGATCTTACCGCCGGGGGCTTTCTCGGAGACAGGTTGTTCCATCGCATTATAGCCATATTCTGTCGTGTTACCCAGAGCATCAGTGGCGCTAATCTTTCTTCCCAAGGCATCATAAGTATAACGGGTAGTATGCTTGCCTTCGTCAGTGTCTGTTATGATGTTGCCGACATAGTCATAAGTGAAGGTTGAGGCGTAATACGTCTGACGATCCGGTGTAACTTCTTGCTTGACCAGTTGACTCTCAAGGTCATAGTAGTACCTCTTACCATAGCCTTCTTCATTCGTAATCGTCATACGCATAGGATACTGGGGAGAAGAGTTAATCTGATAATCAATTTTCACAGCTGCCTTGAGTGTCTTATCATTGTCATAGAAGGATTTCTCCACAATCTGCTGATTGCTATCGTAGGCATAGCGAGTACTGTGTCCATTGCTATTCATTTCTTTAGTCAGATTGCCAAAAGCATCATATTGTAGGGAGGATAACCTCTTCCATTCACCTTGGCTATTGATGCTATAGTTCAACAAATTCCCCTGAATATCATATTCATTCAGATACTTGTAATTCCCCGCATCCGTATACTGGATCTTGAAGTTGGCATACGGGCTCTCCAGGTATTCGTACTGCATTGCCTTATTATCCGGCCGGATGTTCTTCAGTACACGGCCTACTGCATCGTATTGATACGATGTCTTGTTTCCATTCGCATCGATCTCGCTGACGATATTGCCAGTCTGCATATCATAGGCGTAGGTTTTGGCATAAGTCTTGCCATCGGCCTGCTGATATTGCTTGGTCAGGTAAGCCCCTTTGGTATTTGCACCATTGGCATCGATACTATATTCATAATGCGTGGTGAAATCCTGCGAACGGTCATGTGCCGTTTTACGGATCAGATTGCCATAGGAATCATAGGCGTACTCTGTGATTAGCCAGGGATTCGCCGGATCATTCGTGGCTTTGCTCTCTTTGATTACATTGCCTTTACTATCCAGCTCATAATTGGTCTGAGCCGCCTTATTCTGGTCGAGCTTCCAAGTCTTCTGGGTCAGAATATGATATTTATTAATATCATAGGTAAATATTTCGGTATGTTCATTGTTCACCGGATAACCCTTGCTGTCACGTTCAGCGATAGGTCCGGTATGACTGGTCATATTGCCGTACTCGTCATAACGGTAGTTCTCAATGGAATGAACCGGCTCACCTGTAGCCTGCCCGCCAGCCACTTGATAGATAAGCGTCTCCTGTTTCTTGACCAGCTTCAGCTCATCATGCTCACTGGTAACGGTCTCCTTGTGATTCTTGCCCTGCTTCTCGGTAAGAATCATTTCCTGATTACCGTTGTATGTATATTTGACAGTGCTGCCGTTAACATCTGTGATGGTTGTGTAATAACGGTATGTATCTTTAAGATAAGTCTTATCATCCTGCTTATAGTCTGCGGTGCCGTACCCGTCAGCTTCATTAGTATAGGTGTAGGTCTTCTTGTTATAGGTTTCGGTTATGAATTTATCCAGAAAGTTTGGTTTGGCAGGATCGAACCCTTTCTTGATCAGATCACTACTCTCAAAAATCTTTCTGTATTGCATACTGCCTTCATTAAGCCGTTTGGTATAGGTGTTATATACATAGCTCTTCGCCTTATTGCTCTTTACTTCATCTACCAGTACAAGATTCTCGTAACGGGAATAAGCGGAATATTTATCTTTGTTAAAGTAGGTGAAGCCCAGATCAGGCTGCTCATACCAGAACATGAATTTCGGTTTCGTATCCGTGTCATATACCCTTTGCAGCCGGGTTCTTATGACATGCTTGGAATCATTAACGAGCGCTGCTGACTTGTCATACACAATGCTTTTATCGCCCGGAAGATGGACAATCACTTGGAACTTACCCTTTAGATCTCCGGAATCCGTATTATTGGGACTTTGCGATGCGTTATAATAGTTGTTCGCACCTACAGGAGAATCAATGCTAATCGGGCCTACTGTATAATTGAGATCCTCTTTGTATTCAATCGTTGTATCGCGGCCCACTGAATCCGTAATTTTGGAGATCAGCTTCTTGTTAATGGAATGACCATCCATATAATAATTCAATGACTCATACTGAAAATTAATAGTGTTGCCATACCGGTCCACGATTCCCAAGATCCGGCCGTCTTCGGCGAAATAGGTATTCTTTCCATCCTTGCCTGTCATCTTGTACTTGGAGGTTCCGTCTGCTTGTCCATTTTGATAAGTGACAGCTTCACGGACTACCACATCTTTCACAGTCTGGCCCTCCGGTAGAAATACATAGGCTCCGTCCAGATTCGCAGGCTTGAGACGGTATACATCCCCGCTGTCTGTATGCAAAAACTTATGGCTGGAGCCGTCCGAATTCACCTTCACTTCAATATTCGGAAAGGAGAAGCGCATACCCATGCCGAGGTTATATCTATCCTCATAGAAGGAGGAGGTTTTGGCATAAGAGAAGGCTCTGTCTACCCAGGCTCCGTCTACATAATTCACTTCCATCTCTTGCACATTCGCTGTTTCATTCTTATAAATTCGTTTGAATTCAAGATCCAATCCATTCTTACCAGGCAGGACATAATCTGTCTGAGTGATGGTTAGTGAACCACTCTGAGGGCTAATTTCGTCAACCGTTTCATTGGTTCTTAAATATGCCGGTGAAAGCATAGTATTGTACTTTTGTTTGGGACCTACCAGATTGTTAAGTTGATCCTGTAAGGTCTCGGCACTTGCTGCCGGTAAGAAAAACATCATCAAGATAAAAGAAGCCAATGATATTCGGATACATGCTTTCTTCACAAAGTTACCCCCGTCTGCCTGCTAAATTATTGCCCGTACTTTTCTGTATAGGTTTGGGCCATGATCATTTCATCTGAAATTCCTTGCGCGATTTGGGTAACTACAACTTTGGCAGACTCCCCGAGCTTCTGTGCCAATACAAAAGCATGTGTAACCTGCTGATCGGAAAGCTTGCTGTCCCCAGTATATTTACGAACTTCTTCCTCTGTTATCTGAACTCTTGGAAATGGATTTCCGCTATACAATACCTTTTCCTGTTCAAAAACACTGCTCCATTTACCACTTTTCAGCTTCGCAGTCAGTAAATCTCCAAACAGCTTACCGGTTACGAAAGATAGTCGGTCTGCGATCATAATATCGTCAGAGGTTGCTCCTTGCACCTGCATTAGAAGCTCAAGCTCTTCTGATTCGAAGGATCTGGGGATAAATTCTTTATGAGTCTCACGGTATTGTGTGAAAAGTGCCTCCCAGGTCTTGCCTGTATTTCTGGCCTCCAGCATAGCAGCCCACTCATTCACATTACCGAAATTGTGGTATAAGAAGTCATAAGCGGTCAATACCGCAGCACGGCTATAACCGCCAGCAACCAGCTCTTCAATCTGCTTACGGTAGGTCTCTTGAACACTGAATTCTTTCAGGAACTGATCATATGAACTCTGAACCACTTCAGACTGTAAAGGTCCAGCGTTCATTCCATGACTATCTTCAGTCTCCACCTTAGGAGTAACGGCCACCTTGGCATAGGCCATTACCCCTGCCTGGAACACCAATATCAGAATGATTATAAAAGCGGAAATCCGAAGTACCTTACGTTTGTTCATTCCTCTTAGCTCCTCTATTTATAATTAGGATTCATTGCCTGAATTTCTTGTCTGACCGCTTCACCCGGATTTTCCGGCCTCACATCCTGCACCGTAGGCGGGTTTATATCCGGAATCAGTGACTCCTTGTCTTCGGTTACAATATTATTAGGGTCAGGGTTCCTCTCTGCAACTTCAAGATCGGGTGCTTCCTTCCCCTGCTGTAATTGCTCCAGCATCCTCTTTTCAAGAGAGTCCAGTGTTACAATCTCACTCTCTTTGAGAGTAATAGTTTGTTGTTCTTTATTTTCCTGATACTGTTTGGGATCAGTAATGTAGTCCTTGAGATTCAGCCCAATCTGAAGCGACAGTAAGTATTCATTCATTACAGCTTCCATGGAACCGAACTCCTGTTGCAAGGTAAGAAGGAGAGTAACTGCCTCCCCCTCATTAAATTGCTCATTAATCGTTACGTACGCAGACTGCAAATCCTCCTCAGCCGAACCGGATAGTTCTGAGGTTGCTTCCGGCTTCTCCACAATAGATGCTACACTGCTGACTACTTCTTTTAACTGCTGCATAGTTCTCTCCGTCAGCATTTTAGCTTCCATGATCTCGTCATCCTGGAAGCCCTTCTGACGAAGTTCCTTAAGTAATTCCTCACCCAGACCAGCCTCATGAAGGAGATTTGAACGCCCCTGCTTGTCTTCCGTATTATTCGCCGGAAGCTGCTGCTTTAGAGTCTCCGTAATTTCATTCCATGAAGAACCTGACTTTTTCATGGCTAGAATTTGTTTTGCTGCAACTCCGCTAAGGTTAGAGAGCTCTGCAGCCGTCTGCTCATCTTGCTGCTGGGAAGACTCTTCTACTGCTGAATCCCGGTTAAGTCTTGGAAAGGTCACAATAGCAGCTTCAGCCAGCAACGCCACTATGATTGCTATGGATATATATCTGTATTTTCGCTTGCGGATCATTACCATTCTCCTTCAGTATCATTCAATCTACTGTAACTTTTACGTTGCTCTCGCCGGTTATTTTCGACTTGAAGGTGAGCGTGGTAATCTCACCAGACCAAGAGGTTCCCGGGACAACATTCTGATCGATGGAATATGTGATTTTCCCAGGGGTATAGGTTGCAGTTAAATTAGAACCGGCAATCCTTCCATTAGAGAGATCTCTGGCTGGTGTGAAATCATATGAATCGATTAATTCAAGCTCATCCGGATTATAGGTCACTACAAATTCCAGTTCACTGAAATCCTGCACATTCTGAGCCAGCAGAGTCAGACTTGCTTCCTTATCCTTCTTGACTTTAAGAACGTAATCTGGACTGGTAGTACTCTTCTGTAGAGAAGGGCTCCACGCAGTCACTCCTGATGTATTTTTTGCTCTTACCCGGTACGTATGAGCGGTTCCTGAAGTAAGCTCGTTATGCTGATAGGTTATATTATTACCGACATCGATCGTCTTTCCGTCTACTTCAAGCTGATAGCCATTCGCCCCGTCCATCTTCTCCCAACGCAATTCAATCGAGTTGTTTTGGGCAAATCCATCTATTTTGGAAGGGGAGTCAGGCAGGTTGGGAAGTGTAGAGAGTGCTAATACTGCCACCCAGTCTCCCCGTTCATTTCCTTGCTTCACTCTAATTTTATAGAGATGATATTCTTCTGCTTGCAGTCCCGTATGATTGTAAATCGTGTCTGCAGCATTATCCAATAATTTGCCGTCCACTTCTATTTCATATCGTGCATTCGCTGCAACAGTATCCCACGACAGGGTAATGGACTTATTCGTCACTACCGCTACTACATTTGTTAAGGATTCTGTGTTTATTCCTGCAGGCATGGTAGCCATGGTTATCGGTTTGGACCATTCACTTGTTCCGCTAATATTAGCGGCTCTGATTCTATACGTATGCTTGGAATCTGCAGCGAGCTGGTCATGCACGAACAGGTTATCCTTTACAGTGATTATAGTTCCGCCATCCACTTCAATATCGTAACTATCCGTATGAGGAACGGTGCGCCACGATGCAGTAATCTGACTCTCATCCGCGGTCGTCATTATGTTCGTGGGTACATCCGGTATTTCCGGATGAGTGGTTACATCCAGAGGAGAGCTCCATTTACTTTTCCCGCCTATATTAACTGCGCGAATTCTATAGGTATGACCGCTAAGTGCATCTAATCCTTCATGGGCATAGCTGGTCAATTGTTTATTGTCGATAATTAGCCCGTCCACTTCAATCTCGTAGCCGCTGGCCCGTTCCATCTCGTCCCACTTCACAGTTACCGTATGAATATCCTGCACTGCTGATATCTTCGTGGGAGTCTCTGGCGGATTAGGCCATGTCTGCTGTACGGCAGGTGCGCTCCATTTACTCACTCCTCCTAAGTTACCTGCTCTTACACGATAGGTATGATCCGTTGAAGCTTCCAGATCTTTGTGCGTGAAGGAGTTGAGGGTGCCGTTGTCTGTCACAACTCCATCGGCTTCCACTTCATACCGCGTAGCATGAGGAACCAAATCCCAGGTTAATGAAATGAATTTCTGCGATGGGACTGTCAATAAATTGATAGGAGCAGCCGGGGGTTCGGGTAGTGTCATTTGAGTAAAAGCCTGGCTCCAGCTACTCGTACCTCCCGGGTTGATAATTCTTACTCTATAGGTGTGCTGAGTATTGGGTAATAATCCATTATGCGTATAGGAAGTAGAAGTTCCATTATTGATAATCGCTCCACCTGCCTCTACCTCATAAGCTAAGGCACCCGCTGATGGAGGCCATGCAAGCTTAATCCATTGCTGTGAAGCTTCTGCAGTAATTCCGCCAGGTGCAGCGGCTAGTGTCGTTCCGCTTGCCGGCCCTCCGAACCCTGTCTCTACCCCTTCGTTATTTCTTGCTTTTACCTGGAAGGAGTAAGAGGTATTTGCTGTTAAACCGGTAATCACTACTGTCTTATTAGACGGAGTAAACCATACAGGTGAAGAGCTGAGAGCACCGGAAGAAGTAACATAAGCCGTACCCATTTGAATCAAATATTGGGTTGAAGCAGCATTCTGATCATGAAGCTGCATCTTTAACGAAGTTTCACCATTTTGCTGAAGAGATAGTGTTGGAACTTGCGCTCTCGTGTAGACATTCTGCTCATGGACTGCAATATTACCCACTTTATCTCTCGCTTCAATCTTGGTATAAAATGCAGTGTTTGGCGTTAATCCTGTTGCAGTAAAGCTTGGCTGTGTAGTCCATCCGCTCGACTGACTTCCGACTGTGTAATGATATGGAACGTTATCCAATCCTGATATGGAATCTGCGGCGGTTCCCGATATCTGAACCTGTGAGTCAGAAGAAATAATATTGATATTTCCAATTACCGGAGGGGATTTATCTACAAAGATGGTTACAGAATTCTGAGTGGTGACTTTTCCGTCATTGGCTGTAAAGCGGAGGGTATGGCTGCCTTCCGGTAAAGCTGCTATGTTCAATGGATTAAAGGATACATTTTGAGTTGTAGCTGTATTGGTTATCGTCTTACTTTCCCTTGCAGCTGCCTCTGAATCTATATAATATTTCAGCTCTAGCGCATCACCATTCGAATCTGATACCCCTATTACAGGAATGAACAGGGAGCTTGAGCCAAGCTGATGACCGTTCGGTGTTGGTATGGTTATTGTAGGGGCTGCATTGGAGGTTAGATTTTGCTCTGGGAGAGGTACACCCATTGAGTTTCTCCATCCATTATAAAATTGATTTGGGATATGTTGGGCATCTCCAGCACTTACAAAGACACTAATCTTTGTTGGAAGCTCACCGTATAGTCCCAAACCTTCATATGGAATTAAATCATTAATATTTGTTATAAAAGTATTATTTGATTCCCCCGTGCTCAAGCCTTCGGTAACTCTATGTGAGGAGGTACCCGCACTTGCACCACTACCTGAATTACTCATATAAACATTTATATCCAAATATCTGGAACGTTGATTGTTTGAGAACCAATAGGTCCTGGAGCCTGAGGTCATAATGGCTGCTTTATCCAAGGCAATATCGTAACTCATTTTTCTTGAAGATAAATCAAAACGTATGTTTTTCACAGTAATTCCTGGCATATCTAACGTTATATAGTCAATTTCGCCCATATCTGGAACCCATCCAGCAGTTTTTATGAAACCATCAAAGTGGAGATCAGCAAAGCTGATAATATTAGACTCTCCTGCTGCTTTAACCTGTGATCCCGCTGGGAATAGAATTAACGTAACGATTACAAAAACACATAAAATAGATATCCATCTTTTCAGCATATCTTTCATAGTTCCTCTCCTACCGCTATAAAATCTACTCTATGGTATAGGTTACTTTAGTAAATTGATTAGTCAGGGCAGTGAAGATAATAGTGTTCATCGCCGCCTTATTGCTCATTTGCACGCTGAAGACTATTTTTCCCGGTTCAAACTGGATTATATTGATTGGTGATCCTGCAATACTTCCAGTCCCAAGTTCCATTTCCGGAGTCTCTGCACGCAGATCCATAACCTCAAGATCCTTGGCATTATAGGTGACTGTAACCCTGCGTTCGGATTTGTCACTTTTATAAGGGATAATCATTACAAAATTAAGCTGGGAATCTTTTTCAGGCTTAATCGTTAAGGCTGGAGTCGTTGTTTTCTTCAATAGCTCTGACCAGTCGCTGCTGACTCCTGCATTCTTAGCCCGAACACGATAGTTATGCATTGTATTGGGCTCAAGACCGCTGTGTGTGTATTCCAACTGGTTGGAATTCGAAATGAGCTGTCCATCTACTTCCAAATCATAGCCGGATGCACCATTCACTGAATCCCAGGCAAGCTGGACCGAATTCACAGTAACTTCGCCTCTAAGGTTCTTAGGTACCTCTGGAGCTGTAATCCCAGTGACAATCGTAGTCCATTCACTCCAATCACTGACGACCTGAGTGTTCTTGGCCCGTATCCGATAACTGTGCTTAGTATTTGGCAGCAACCCGGTATGTGCGAAAATAACCTTGCTGCCATTGTCAATAATTGTGCCGTCAGCTTCAATTTCATAGCCGGTGGCTCCCTTAACTGAATCCCAGGATAAGCGGATTTGATTGCTCTTGGTCTCTGTCTTTACGTTTCCCGGAATCCCGAGCACTGTTGAAATCGTCAGAGGTTCGCTCCATTCTCCAAGGAAGCTACCCTGCTTCGCTCTGACCCGATAATTATGCCAGGAATAGGGTTCCAATCCAGTATGCTTATAGGATAACGATTCTTCATTATTCAGAACCTCGCCATCTACCAGGAGATCATAGCCAGTCGCACTCTCTACCTTGTCCCACGTAAGTTCAATACTTGTATTCTTGGCTAATGCCTTCAGATTAGATGGTTTGCCGAAGGTCGTGGTTGCAGTTACGAATCCGCTCCACTCGGCAGCTCCCGCCGCATTTACAGCTCTTACCCTATATTTGTGCGCTGAGAAGGGTACCAGCTTCTTGTGGATGTAAAGGTTATCCGAAACATTGCGTATCGTTGTCCCATCTAGTTCAATATCGTAACTTAGCGCACCTACAACAACGTCCCAAGTTATTGTGATTTCGTTGCTATTCACTGAAGTCTGAATATTAGCAGGAACCCCCGCATGAGTAGAATAAATAATCGTTTTGGTCCAGCTTCCGACTCTATCCTCATTCTTCGCCCGCACTCTGTAGGTATGCTCTGAATTCAACGGGAGCTGTGAATGTGTGAATTCAAGCTTCAATTCATTATCCAGCACATCACCATCTACCTCGATGTCATACCCTGTGGCCCCGGCAACTGGGTCCCAAGCTACATGCACAGAGCTTCCTTCCACTTGTGCTGTAAAATTCTGCGGAACTGCAGGCAGAGTATGCACTGTGATGGTATCGCTCCATTCACTGATTCCATCATCGTTCTTAGCCCGTACACGATAACTATGCTTACTGTTAGATTGGAGACTGCCATGTATAAACGAATTACCGGTAATGTTATTACTCACAACTCCATCTATCTCCAAATCATAGGCAATGGCTCCTGATACAGCATCCCAGTGCAGATGAATTGCCTGATCATCAGCAATCCCCTGTAACTTGGAAGGCACTCCAACCAGAGTGGTCTTCGAAACAACTTCGCTCCATGCCCCTGATCCGCTGCTGTTCACCGCTCGGATGCGGAATACTTTTGGCATGTTCGGATTCAGATCAGTCTCCTGGTAAGTTAGCACATGCCCGATATTCTTCGTACTGTTATTAACCTCTATTTCATAACTGGAGGCTCCGATAACCGGCTCCCATTCGAGAGTTATGGTATGGCTTGTTGCATTCATTTGAATATTCAGTGGTGCAGCCGGCAAGGTCCAATAAGAAGAAGTTATTGACCACTCTCCTTTGATGTCGCCACTGATTGCCCGAATACGATAGAAATGCTCTGTTCCCGGACTAAGATCCCCCTCTGTAAAATAAGGTTCACTGCCGAGAACGGTAACCTCTTTATCGAACTCCACCTCATATCCATCAGCATTAAATAAAGAAGGCCAACTGAGGGTAATCGATGTGTCCGTTGCACTCGCATTTACTGCAGGTATAGAAAAAGGTCTTAAAGATAAAGAGGGCACCACTTCACGAATTTGCTGCTCGCTCTCCCAGAATAAGCTGGCCTGAGGATTCCCCATATCATTAGCGTATTCCATCTTCAGGTCATATTTTTTACCGGCTTCAAGCTGGATGGTGCCTTGCTCCACATGCTGCTTCGTTGTCCAGTCATCCACCAGGAGCTGATCATTCACCCAGAGTCTGACTCCACCTGAGGTTCTAGCGGAGAAGATATATTGATCTGTATAGTTAGGTTGAATTTGCCCTGTCCATCTTACTGAGAAATGCTGGTCCGCTATTCCTGTTACACCCAAGACAGGTTGGCCTGCCAAAGAAATGGATTCATCCACCTTCACGGCCTTCTTGCCCGTAAAATTATTATTGCTGTAATACTCAGCCTTAAGGCCTGACAATACATACTTCAATAATGTACGTCCTGCTTGCTCATTCCCCGTGTGAATTACAGGTCTTTGATTCGAGATGACATTACCGCCAACTGCAAATAATCCGCCTGTATTGATATTCAAATGATTATTTACACTGACGTTGTCCCGGACAAAGAGGTCCCCTTGGGCTACATTTAGTTCTGCCCTTGAGTTATTGGATACCACTTCTCCAACAGACATTTCTTCGTCTACATTCATAGTTACCATAGTATTGATATTCATATTGCCTTGTACTACTATCCGTTTCGCGGATAGATCGAGCGAGCCATTGTTATAAACCAAAGAACCTGCAAACAATTCATTATCTACATGAATATTGGAATTATTATTCAAATGCACAGTCCCCTGTACCCATAGGTTACCAAGATTCTCATCTGGTGCAGGGTTGATAACATTAACATCTAACTCAGTATTTGCATTTAATCCTCCACGGAGGATTAACGATCCGTACACCGTTACATTCAGATTCCGGTTCGTATTCATACCATCTACGATTAAAATGACAGGCTGTTCTGCACTTCCAAACGTAACGCTTGATTCTAAATTCAGTTGTCCTGTTACAATAATTGCAGGCTTGTTGCCGCTGGAGCGGATAGAGCTTTGAATAGCTTCAATATCAGAATTTCTTATTGCCACTGCATTTTGGCTAAGCTGCTGTATTTGTTGTTCATTAGATTCTATTTGTTCGCGGATATGCCGGGAGATCTCTCCTTGCAGGCCATTCACCCGAATAAACGGCGGTGCGTTATGTACATTGGTCATACTTCCAGATAGGAGAACTTTGTCTCCGGCAACCTTATTGGGTTCAAAGGGCAGGCGGATTTGAGGCGGTATCAAGGCGGGAGTGTATGTATTAACTAATGAAATATCTATGCTATTGAGAGCAGTCTCAATTCCAGCAGCATTGATTTGACTTAACGTTAGCCTTCCATCTTCGACAGCAACCTTCTTCTTGACCGTTCTATGCTGCCCTGCTTCAAGAGTGAGTCCCTCCATCACTTTGATATTCTCGACAGTTAGGGAATTGTTGCTGCTATATACAGAGTCACCTACGGTTACTGAAACTTCATAAGTACCATTGTCTAGTGCAATTTCCCACTTTCCATCTGGATGGATTCGTGTCAGGCTGCTTATGCCGGAGTTATCGTATGTATCTCTTGAGACGGTTGCATCGGTATGATCCATGTTCCAGCCGTAGGCGTATTGGTTTTTAACGCTAAAAACGGCTCCAGAATCTGCAAGCTCCCCGTCCTGTAGGGGCGTTTCTTCGGGCTGAAACCGGATTTTGAGAACACTGTCCTGTGCGGAAATCTTCATCTCTGAGAATCCCACAAAAGGGGTCAGGAACTGAGCCAGAATGATAAAACACAATATTTTACTTATAAGACTCTTCTTGTTTGTCATAAAAGACCTCCGCTCAATTACAATTCATTAAAAAAAGGCGCAAAAAAACCACCGGAAAGAGCGGCCCGGCTACCATTCACAGATGGGTGTCTCCCGCCCTGTGGTAAGGCCCGTGGCTTTGCGTCCCTGACTTTCGTACAGGTTTGCCTTTTTAGTTCTAATGGTTATTTCAAGAGAAATCATTTGTAAATCACTTCAATTACAATCTGTACTTACCTTGGCAATAATACCCTATAATTGAATCATTTAATATTGTTCATTTTGTGAACATTTTGAACTAAGCAACCCCCGCACCACCACCCAACTTCCCAGCGGTGCTGCGCCCAGCACCAGCATGAGCAGCGTGATGGTGCGCAGAGACTGACTCTGTGACAACACCGCGATGAAGATCAGCAGGCCGAGGAGGCGGCCGCTCATCAGGCTAAGCTCCCTGAGTACTACCAGCTCCACGCGTTTGGCGGCACTCTCCTCGGACACTCCCATCAGGTCGAAGCTGGTGGACAGCATCGGCAGCATGTAGAGCGGCAGGCAGAGCGAGGTCCCTATCCCCATGATTAGGAGGGTCGTAAAGTTCACCTTCCACAGCAGCGGAAGAAGGAAGGCGATGAGCAGCAGACTGCCTGCCAGCATACCGCCGAGCCGGGCACGGGGCTTGAACCATCTGCCAGCCGCGTAATAACTGATCAGGGATACAGCAGAGGTCAGCAGAGCAAACTGTCCCAGCTTGCTCTCCTCCTGTGCTGCAATGTAGACGAGCAGACCGATCAGGAAGGAGAATACGCCTTCCCGGATGCCCTGGAACACTAGCGCCGCCGCAACTGGCCGCCAAGGACTGCGCCTGCGGGTAAGCTCACGCCAGGGCTCCAGCCAGAGATAGGCTTCGCCGCGCGGCCGTTTGCGCAGGCCGAAGCTGAGCACAGCAGCCACCCCATAGATACAGAGCGACAGTATGAATACCATGCGGTAGCCTTGTCCGCCTTGCCAGCGGGAGATCATCCAGCCGGACACCCAGGGTCCGGCTATTCCCGTCAGAGAACCCAGCAGACCCATCCACCCGTTATAGAAATCGCGGTTGCTCACGTCCGTAATCTCGAAGAATACAATATTGAACGCCAGCCAATACAGCCCGATGGATAGTCCGAGGACCCCGCCCAGCGGCCAAATAAAATGCACCGTTTCTCCTTGCAGCCACAGCACCAGCAAATAAAAAAAGCCCGATACGGCAATTCCCAGCCGTAGGGCATTCATTTTGTTATGCTCTTTCACCCACTTGCCGCCGAGCCAAAAACTGAGACCCACGGCAATCTGCTGGGCCACGGTGAACCAGCCGATCATGGCGAAGTTCTGCCGGCTTTTCCACAGATATACGTTGAGGAACGTCCCTGCAAGCACTGTAGCCAGCAGGTATAGCCCGCCTACAGCCAGCAGCAGCGCCGCCTGTCCCCGTTCTGAACCTCTCATGCTTAGCCCTCCCTGCTCGTCCTAAGACACTTCATCTATCACTAACATGTCCAGAAGGCAGGGAAAGCATGAATCCGATCTTTATTCGGCGGAGGTGCTTAGATTGCGGACAAGCTGGATGCGGTCTTCCTGCGCCAGACTGTGCTGCACATGGAAACAGGAAGGGCAGACGTACAGATTCAGCGCGAAGGGAGGCTTCAGCACCGCTGCGCCAGCCATCGCTTCCGGCGTTGAAGGAGTGAACCCGTCTACCTGCTGCGTACCGGAGTGAAGCATCAGCTCATGGCATTGCGGACATTCCGGCGCTTCCAGCTGAGCAGCCAGCAAGCCTGAGACCTTGTCCTCATAACGCTTAAGATCATAGTCATCGCCGAACTGGCTCAGCGTACCCCATACAGGCACCACGCTATCCTTGTCGTCGTCATCCCACAAATTCTCGTCGCTGATCTCTTCCTCCCCGGAAGCTTCGTGCATATCCGGCTCTTCATCCTCTATATCCTCTGCACCTATCGTTACTGTGCGGTAGCCGCTAAGCTCGTTATTGCAATGAGGACAGGTATCCTCGGGGCCAAACTCTTCATCCCATACAATCTCGGTATGGCACCATGGGCAAACTGTTGTCTCCATCTGTATAATCTCCTTCGCTTACTCACATTCGGTTCAATTCACCGTTAAATATATAATGCCGGCCGCTATAAAAGCCAGGGCTGAAAAAAACAGAATCCGAACCAGCAGCTTCATCTCCCTGCCCCCTCATTCAGAATATGGCCGCGCCGATCACATAGGACAAGGATATGGAGAGCACCATGGCTGTCAGTCCTACGGCCCGGTTATCCGCAGCAATCTCTTCATCAATTGAAAAGACCGGAGTAAAAAACTCGAACAGGAAGTACGCCAGCAGCAGCAGCAAAAAGCCTACAACCGACCACTTCATCGTCTCATAGATCGATGCCCCCGCTTCAATGCTGAAGCGTAAGATGTTGCAGATTCCGAAGATTTTGCCTCCGGTTGCCATAGCTACGGACACATTCCCCTTGCGGATCTCTTCCCAGCAGTTGTATTTCGTCACCATTTCGAAGAAGGACAGGAATACGACCAGCCCCAATATGGCGACAGTGAAGTAGCCTAACAGTGCCCCCAGCGGATGTTCCAGCAAAAGATCAATATTATCCTGCACACGTCTCCCTCTTCCCTGCCGGACTATGGGCGCTACTCCAGTTCAGCTACCGTCACACCCGCGCCGCCTTCATTGTAGTTCCCGAGCCGATAGCTTTTGACATGCTTGTGCTTGCGGAGGTATTCCTGAATTCCTGTACGCAGGACTCCGGTCCCCTTGCCGTGGATAATGGAGATCTGCCCCAGATTGCCGAGAAAAGCTTCGTCGATGAAGCGGTCGGTCTCCATAATGGCTTCCTCCAGGTTCGCACCGCGCAAATCAAGCTCGCTACGGACATTCTCATCGCGCGTGCGCTTGACCGTTGTGGCCCGGCGCAGAGCAGGCGGAGGTGAATCCGGTGCGGAAGCCAGGAACTCCAGATCGCTCAGATTTACCTTCATCTTCATGATGCCGAACTGGACTACGGCTTCCTTGGTTCCGCTCAGCTCGACCACAAGGCCCTTCTGGTTCACATTCGCCACCTTGACTTCGTCTCCGGGCTGAATCTTACGCGGCGCCTTGACCGTGCTGCGCGGCACAGCCTTCTTGCGCGGTGCAGGCTCTGCTTCATCCAGCCGGCGGCGCGCTTCGATCAGCTTATGCTCCTTGACGGAAGCCCCTTCCTCCATCGCCAGGCGGCGGAGGTCGCTGATAATCTCCTCGGCTTCCTTACGCGCCTTGGCCAGAAGTTCGGTGGCATCCTTCTCCGCCTTCTCCAGACGTTTGTCGCGCTGGCCCTCCAGCTTCTCCAGCTCCAGCTGCTGCCGCTTGCGGAATTCTTCCGCTTCACGGCGAATCTCTTCTGCCCGTATGCGTTCGTTCTCTGCAGTGAGGCGGTTCTCCTCAAGGGAAGCAATCATATGCTCAACGCGCATATCTTCTTCCTTCACTTCGCCGCGCGCATGCTCAAGGATCGCACTTGGCATCCCGAGGCGTTCAGCAATGGCAAACGCATTGCTTCGTCCGGGTACACCGACAAGCAGCCGGTAAGTAGGGCTCAGGCTCTGCACATCGAATTCCATGCTGGCGTTAATAACGCCTGCCCGTTCATAAGCGTATGCCTTCAGTTCACTGTAATGTGTAGTGGCAACCATCCGGGATTCCGTCCGGTGAATATTCTCCAGAATTGCTATCGCCAGCGCGGAGCCTTCGGCCGGATCTGTTCCTGCACCGACCTCATCGAGCAGAATCAGACTCTTCGGTGTCATCCGCTTCAGAATGGATATAATATTCGTCATATGGCTGGAGAAGGTACTCAGGCTCTGCTCAATGCTCTGCTCATCGCCGATGTCGGCGTAGATCGCATCGAAGACACACAGCTGACTGCCTTCCTCGGCCGGAATGAAGAGGCCCGACATGGCCATCAGGCTGAGCAGTCCAATCGTCTTCAAGGTCACCGTCTTCCCGCCCGTATTCGGTCCGGTCACGATGATAGAGCTGTAATCATTCCCCAGCTCCACATCCAGCGGCACAACCTGCTCGGCCGCAATTAGCGGATGTCGGCCCTTGCGCAGGCGCAGGTATCCGCGGTCATTCATCCGCGGCTGGGTAGCCTTCAGGTCGCGTGCAAGACGCGCCTTGGCGAAGATGAAGTCCAGCTCGCCGAGAATATCGATATCATAAGCCATCTCCTCGGCAATATCGCCGACCAGCGCAGTCAGCCGGTGCAGAATGATCTCGATCTCACGTTCTTCGCGCAGCCGTGTCTCCCGCAGCTTGTTGTTCATCGCCACAATGGATTCCGGCTCGATGAACAGCGTTGCCCCTGAGCCCGACTGGTCGTGCACAATACCGCCGAAGTGGGCGCGGTACTCTGCCTTGACCGGAATGACGAACCGGTCACCACGGATCGTCACCAGCTGATCCTGCAGCATCTTCGAGACCGAAGACGAGCGGATCATCGAATCCAGCTTCTCACGAATGCGCGTCTCTCCCCCGCGCAGCTCGCGGCGGAGGGTGGCAAGCTCCGTGCTCGCCGAATCCATTACATCGGCGTTCTCGTCAATACACATGCGGATGGCATCCTCGACATGCTTTTGCTCCGACAGCAGATCGCTCTGTGCGAAGAGAGTAGGAATGCTCTCATCGTCATGCATGGCATGGATGAACCGCTTCACCCGGCGGGCCCCGCCAATCGTGTTACCTACCGCAAGCAGCTCTGCCGTGCCCAGCATCCCGCCAATTGATGCACGCTTCAGCGCGGGCCGGATATCGGTCACGCCTCCGAATGAAGGAATTCCCTTCAACCGGTCCACATTTACCGCCTCATCCGTAGCCTGAAGGAGCTTCTTCACCCCTTCGAAATCACCGGAAGGCTTCAGGAGCTCGGCGGTCAGCCGTCCCATCGGCGTCTGCGTATACTGCATCAATTTATTTAAAATCTTGCGATATTCAAGCGTATGCAAAATTTTGTCGTCCAATTACTGTCACAGCTCCCTTCATAGATGGAACCATTATACCTAATTTAGCCCATTTTCGCTATTTGGGTATGATTTCAGGGCATAGAAAACCGGCTTCGGGCCACAATAACAACGCACATATCCTTAAGCGAACGCCAAAGGAGGTTAGTTCATTGAGATTCTTAGCTCATGTAGTACGGTTCGTGGTCGCTGCAATCGTGCTGATGGTGGTCGGCTGGATTGTTCCGCAGTTCACGGTCGGGGGATTCTGGAGCGCATTCATGCTTGCTCTGGTGATCGCTCTGCTCGGCTGGGTCGTTGAAGGCATTTTCGGCAAAAAAACAACGCCCTTCGGACGCGGTATCGTCGGCTTCCTAGTCAGCGCCCTGGTCATCTGGATTGCGCAGTTTGTCGTCAGCGGTGTCAGTGTCTCGGTGCTTGGTGCCCTGCTTGCCGCACTAGTCATCGGGATCATCGATCTCTTCCTGCCGGTATCCACTCCGTTTGAAGCAGGCAAATAACGGCGCTAGACAACATGCAGACAATGAAACCCCCAGCTCCGGGTCTATATCGGAATTTGGGGGTTTTCTGTAAGTTTATGTCCTTCACCGGAAGTGACCACAGAGGTCACCACAGCATTTTTCCCGCCACGCTTGGCCGTATACAGCGAATCATCCGTCTTGCGGAACAGCAGCTCCTTGCCGTCTCCAAGCTTATAGTGACACAATCCGATACTGACAGTAATGGGCTTGTTTCCGGCATACGGATGGCACATGGCGGCAATGCTGAGACGCATTTGCTCGACAGCAGCGTAGGCTTCCTGAAAGCTTTTATCCGTAAAAATCACTGCGAATTCTTCCCCGCCATATCTTGCCGCGAAGTCATTCAACCCGATCAGGCTGCCCATCTTAGCCGCCACCTCTTTGAGCACAAGATCGCCCACCCAGTGTCCGTATTTGTCATTGACCTGCTTGAAATTGTCGATGTCAAGCAGCGCAAGCTGCAGCCTCAGTCCATTGCTCTCACACTGCTCCAGCAGCGAATCCAGATATTCATGGAACGTCTTGTGATTATACAGGCCTGTTAACGCATCTATTTTCAGCAGCTTGTCCGAAATCGCCCGCTCCACCATCAGCTCCTGCTCCGACTTGGTGAGCTGCTCCAGATATTCGCGGGTCTCGCGGCCACGGAGGATCACCGCCTGCGCCGTCAGGGCGAAGACGACATACACACACTCCACTAGCACAAACTCCAGCAGCGGCTTGCCAAGCAGCGGCCGTTCAAGCCCAAAGTAGACCCCTGCGTAGAATGCAATACTGAATGCCCCAAGCGAGTACAGCAGCCTCTGGTCGAAATAGATGAGGGCCAGCATAAGGGGCATCATCAGCGTCATCTGGGCACCGTCTACATAAGGCTCCAGCACAAAATACATCAGATAGGAAACCATGAAGCTGCAGACCACAACTGCCTGCTTATGATAACGGGGCGAGCGGCGCAGCCAGACCTCGGCAGCAGCCATAGCCAGGATAATAATCAGGTTGCAGACTATGAACACATGGCCTTTGCCGGGACTAAAAATCGTCTGCATCTCATCAGAACGGGAGTACAGCATATACAGGAACTGGGCGAGCAGCAGACAGAGTACGATGATCCAGTAGCCGTACAGTATTCTCCGGTGCCATCTCTCTGCACTTTGCAACGCGTATTC
Organism: Paenibacillus rhizoplanae; assembly: GCF_042684125.1. Lineage (NCBI taxonomy): Bacteria > Bacillati > Bacillota > Bacilli > Caryophanales > Paenibacillaceae > Paenibacillus > Paenibacillus rhizoplanae. The sequence goes on from NZ_JBHUKY010000014.1 coordinate 114,283, forward strand.
TATAATAATCTGACTCCCCTGCTTCTAGCCGAATAATATGAAACTTTAATTATATTAGGCTTAATTATAATTAATTTTAAACTCTTTTGCATCATATTTTTGCAAAATTCGACAAAGTTTGCAGTCGAGATAACGACGGCGGTTAAACTCATTTTCATAGATTGATCAAGACAACTTGACCAATATAGGCTATGCTAAGGTCAACTGTCCAAGTAGATGAGGAGGATGCATATGATCAGGAAGTCGGCCATTCTTTGTTCTATTATATTTGCGCTTCTGCTAACGGCCTGTGGAAGTAACAACAGTAATTCTGATAGCGCTAACAATGCAGCAGCCGGGAGCAATCTGACAGCGGAGGAAGAACTCGTGATTACGGCCACCAATTATAGCTTTGACCAGCCGGAATACCATTTGAAGAAGGGCGTCCCTGTCAAAATCATCTTCGAAAATGAGAGCGGCAATCACGGGATACTGATTCCGGAGATGAAGCTGCGGCTGGATGCCAAGAACGCCTCGCAGGTTGTGCTGCCCGAGGAAGCCGGAACCTTCGAGATGACCTGTGCCATCATGTGTGGCTCCGGCCACAGCGGAATGACTGCTAAGATTATTGTCGAGTAGGCGGCGTGGATCAGCCCTCTTACCCATCTGCCTGCTTCGGGGGCGGCGAATTGAGGCGACTTCAGGTGCATTAAGTGCACCTTATTCGCTCCTTTGAAGCTGGTTCCGCAAATTCAAGCGCACTAGTGCACCTCATTCGCTCCTTTGGGCTGATTCCCGCGAATTCAGGTGCATTAGTGCACCTCATTCGTTCCTTTGTGGTTGCTTCCGCGAATTCAGGTGTATTAATGCTCTTCATTTAATAACCTGTAAACTGTATCCGGTCCACTTACCCTCGCCCGGCACATTGTAATCGGTTTTTCGATTACATTTGGTCCGTGACACCCCGGCGTGCCCATCTATACAACAAATAAGCCGGCCAGGACGATGTCCCGGCCGGCTATTCATGTTAATTACTCTTACTTCACACCCTTGCTCCGGCCTGAAATGTCCAGCCAGACGGCGATGACCAGGATCGAGCCTTTGACTACATACTGCCAGAACGACTCCAGTCCCATCAGCGACATTCCGTTATCGAGCGAGGTCATGACCAGCGCTCCGATCAGAGCGCCGATGACCGTTCCGGCTCCGCCCATCAGCGAAGTGCCGCCGATGACGCAGGCGGCAATGGCGTCCATCTCGGCCATATTGCCTGCGGTAATGGTCGCCGAGGCCAGGCGGGAGGTCAGCACAATGGCGGCGATGGAACCGAGCAGTCCGCTGAGGATGAAGACCAGCATCGTCTTGCGCTTGATGTTGATCCCCGAGAGCCGCGCAGCCTCAATATTGCCGCCGATGGCGTAGATATGGCGGCCGAAGGTCGTCTTGGTGGACAGGAAGTAGAAGATGACCGCCAGCACAATGACGAAGATGATCGGGAACGGAATCCCTTTGTAATTGTTCATCAAGGCCACGAAGACTACCACCAGCAGGGACAATCCTGTTACCTTCGCAATGTCCATGCTGAGCGGGGCGACGGTGAACCCGTATTTCTTGCGGGAGCGCCGCTTCGTGAACGCGCTATACAGCAGCAGAGCCACTGCGAGCACGCCCAGAATGATTCCGAAGCCTGAGGCAAAATAGGCATTGCCGAGCAGCGCCAGCACCGGATCAGATACCGGAATGGTCATCGATTCGGTCACGCCCATCAGCACCCCGCGGAACACCATCATCCCGCCGAGGGTGACGATGAAGGCGGGGATCATTTTATAGGCGACCAGCCAGCCCTGAACCAGACCCAGCACCGCACCTGCGGCCACGGTACCGAGAATGACCACGATAGCGGGCAGCTCCAGCCAATTGCTGAGAATCGCCGCCATCCCGCCGGTCAATCCGACAATAGAGCCGACGGACAGATCAATATGGCCCGCCACGATAACCAGCACCATGCCAATGGCGAGTATAGAGGTCACCGACATCTGCGTGAACAGATTGGACAGGTTCCGCGAGGTCAGGAAGGTCGGATTCAGCACGCCGAACAGGACCCAGATCAGAATTAATGCACCAATCATCGTATAAGCACGCATATCCATTTTGCCGAACAGGGTGCGCAAGCGCGATCCTCCGGCGGCCGGAACCGTTTCAGGTTCCTTAAGCTCTTTTTGCAGCTGCATCTCTATCTGCCTCCTGTGGCGGCCAGCATAATATTCTCCTGTGTTGCCTCGCGCCAGTCATATTCCCGTACCAGTTGTCCTTCGCACATCACCAGAATCCGGTCGCTCATCCCCAGCACCTCGGGAAGCTCGGAGGAGATCATTATAATAGCCACTCCTTGTTCGACCAGCTTGTTCATCAGGTTATAGATTTCGTACTTCGCCCCGACATCGATGCCCCGGGTGGGTTCGTCCATAATCAGAATCTTGGGGTCACTCATCAGCCATTTGCCGATAACCACCTTCTGCTGGTTGCCCCCGGAAAGTGTGCCGACCAGTGTCTCCAGCGAAGCTGTTTTCGTCTTCAGATCCTTCACATACTGCTCAGACCACTTGATCTCCTCATTCTCATTGATCACTCCGAGCCTTGAGACCTTGCCGAGTGTGGCCAGCGTCGTATTGCGCTTGACATCCATCCCCATCACCAGCCCCTGGCGCTTGCGGTCTTCCGTGACCAGAGCAATCCCGGCCTTGATCGCTCCGGCAATCGAACGGATCTTGACCGCCTTGCCTTCGATCAGCACCGTGCCTTCGCTTCTTCCGCCATACGCGCCGAACAGGCTGCTGACCAGCTCTGTCCGTCCGGCCCCCATCAGCCCGGCAATGCCCAGAATCTCGCCTTGACGGAGCGTGAATCCTATATCCCGGAGCACCTTCTGCTGACGCTTCTCCGGGTGCCAGACATTATAGTCTGCGACTTCAAGCACCTTGTCCCCGGGTGAATGCGGGACGCGCGGATAGCGCTCTGTCAGCTCACGGCCGACCATCAGCGATACCACCTGATCGTCGTTCGTCTCCTGGCGCTCCAGGGTAGCCACCGTCCGCCCGTCACGCAGCACGGTAATCGAATCGGCCAGCGCGAACACCTCGGGCATTTTGTGGGAGATATAGACACAGGTCACACCTTCGCGCCGCAGCTGATTCAGAATGCCCATCAGGATGGACACCTCACTCTCGGTCAGCGCCGCTGTCGGTTCATCCAGAATGAGAATCCGTGTATGCTTGGAGAGCGCCTTGGCGATCTCCACGAGCTGCTGCTGGCCGATGCCCAGATTGCCGATCTTCGTATCCGGCGACAGGTTCAGCCCGACCTTCTTCAGCCACAGCGAAGCCTGATGGTACAGCTCATTCCACTGAATCGCCCCGCGCTTCACCGGCTCTGCCCCCAGGAAAATATTCTCGCCGACCGTCATCTCCTTCACGAGTGCCAGCTCCTGATGGATAATCGCAATACCAGCCTTTTCAGCATCGGTAATTTGGTGGAATGACTTCTTCTCCCCGCCGATGCGGATTTCGCCTTCATATGTCCCCGCAGGGTACAGTCCGCTCAGCACCTTCATCAGCGTGGATTTGCCTGCGCCGTTCTCCCCGCATAAGGCGTGAATCTCCCCTTGCTTCACCTTGAAGTTCACATGGTCCAGCGCCTTCACGCCGGGGAAGCTCTTGCTGATCTCTACCATTTCAAGTACATCCATGCCTGCCGTTCCTCCTTCCGTCCTTCAAGCAGCAAGCAGATGCGGATTTCGCCACTGGCGCCGCATCTGCTTGCCGAACAGGCTGCCCTTATTGTTTCGGCCACTGGTCCTTAGGAACGTTCTTGTAAACTTCCTCCAGCTTGTGGAAGCCATCCTTGATCAGCACATCCAGGTTATCCTTGTTGACGGCAAGCGGATCAAGCAGCACCGATGGAACATCAATTTTACCGTTGTTAACAGTCTTTTCTGTCGAAATCGCTTCGCCCTTGGCAGCCGCCACCGCCATTTCCGCCGCCTTGGTGGCAATCGCGTTGATCGGCTTGTAGACCGTCATCAGCTGCGTGCCCTCGGCGATGCGCTGTACTGCGGCAAGGTCAGCATCCTGGCCGGATACTGGAATTTTACCCGCCATGCCCTGCGCCGTAAGCGCCTGGATCGAACCGCCCGCTGTTCCGTCGTTCGCAGCTACCACGCCCTGTACATCGTTATTGTTCGCTGTCAGCGCATTCTCCATGTTCTTCAGCGCTTCTTCAGGCTTCCAATCCTTGGAGAACTGGTCGTAGACGATTTTGATATCGCCCTTCTCTTCCAGCGGCTTCAGAATATTCATCGCGCCTTCCTTGAACATGTGGGCATTGTTATCGGTATCCGCGCCGCCGATGTAGACGATGTTGCCCTTGGGAGCCTTATCGATGACCGCCTGAGCCTGGAATTCACCGACACGCACATTATCGAAGGAGATGTAATAATCCACCTCGGAATTGTTAATCAGCCGGTCATAGGCAATGACCTTGATGCCTTCCTTATGAGCCTTATCCACGATAGGAGCCGTAGCCTCCGCATTATGGGCAATGACCACGAGCACATCCACTCCCTGGGAGATCAGTTGCTCCGCCTGGCTTAGCTGGGTAGCATCATCCCCATTTGCGGCCAGCACCTTCACTTCGCCGCCAAGCTCCTGCACTTTTGCTGTGAAAATATCCCGGTCCTTCTGCCAGCGCTCCTCCTTTAAGGTATCCATGGACATGCCGATGACAATTTTGTCGCCATCCTTGGCTGCGCCTGCTGACTCTTTCTTCTGATTGTCACCATTCGAGACCACACCGCAGCCTGCCATCGATGCAGCCAGCACCATCGCCGCCAGCCCGAGGGAAATTGCTCTTCCGTATTTTCTCACTATCTCTACGCCCCTTTTCGTTAGCCCTATATTTGATTGCGCTTACAAAAAAAGTGTAGCATGGAAAAACCGCTCCGGGAGCAGCGATTCCCTGCACTTATTTGCCCAACACCCGCATTCTTGGTCTTGCCTGCTGTAATGTAATTCTCCGCCCCGGCTTTCATAGGATAATCCGGGGCAACAGCACAAAAAAGTCCTTGCTCACTCAGCAAGGACCCGGTTTCTCCTGCTGCTGGCGGAATTCGCTTGGCGTCATCCCTGCAGCCTTCTTGAAGACCCGGCTGAAATAATTCGGGTCCTTATAGCCTACTTCATAGCAGATCTCCTTCAGGTTCAGCTGATCCTCAGAGATCAGGCGTTTCGCTTCATTAATCCGCAGCCGTGTGACATAGTCAATGAAGGTATCCCCCTCATGCTGCCGGAATAATTTGCTGAAATAATGCGGGCTCAGGTTTACATATTCAGCCGTCTGCTCCATGGAAATGTCCTCTTTATACTTCTGGCTGATATAGAGGAGCGCCCGCTGATGCACATGAGACCGGTGATGCTCCTGCTCCTCCTCCAGACCATCGATCAGCCGCTCCAGCCAGGACTCCGCGCTTAACCGCAGAGAGCGCGGATCTTCCGCTGCGTTCAGCGAAGCCAGCAGCTCCGCACCGGCTGTGGAGTGAACGCCTCTGGCCAGGAACAGCAGCAGGCCGGTTACCTCCCCCCGCACAGCGGACAGCGGCTGCTCCCCTCCTTGCTCGAAGGAGTCATACAGGAGGCTGAAGCGCTGGGCGGCCTCCTGCTTGCTGCGCTGAAGCAGGGCGGTAAGCAGCTTCTTCTCTTCATCGAGAGAGACCGCCGTCTGCCCCGAGCTCTGGATCATATCATCATAATGATGCACACCGAATGAATGCTGGTGATCCGCACATACACGGACAGCTTCGCGGTAAGAGCGGCTAAGTCCGTCCCAGCCTTCGCGGATCGAGCCGATGCCGATGCCAAGGGGCAGGCCGAAGCGCTCCCCGGCATAGGTGCGGAGCCGCTCCCCCCAGTCCAGCGAGCTGACACGCTGGGAATATCCGGTCCTCCCCGGCGGCAAGGGAATGAACAGCGCCAGCTGATGCCCGGCCAGCGGTCCGGCGAGGCAGCCCAGTCCTGTTTTGGCAAACTGCTTAACCGCCTCATAGATCTCCCGCTTGGACTGCCGGAACGTCTCCCAGCCCGTCTCCCCGTGCCGGGGAAAGGACAGGACCATCGCGTAGCCCTTGCTGAAATGCAGCTCCAGCAGCCCGGCCAGCTGCTCCGGCTCCAGATCCTGCACATGCTCGAGCATCAGCATCAGGGTCAGCTCATTCTCGGCCAGCGGCAGCAGATGGGCCAGCTTTTCCTGCAGCTCCAGCTGTTCATTCCTGCGCCGCCGCTCCTCCTCGATGACCGCCATCAGCTTCCTCAGCACCTCCGCAACCTCTTCCCGCCGGGCCGGCTTCAGCAGGTAGTCGCGCACACCCAGCAGCAGCCCCTCCTTGGCATACGCGAAGTAGTCATGGGCCGTAATCATCACAATCTGCGCCGCCGGAAGCTTCTCCCGAATCTGCCGCACCGCCTCCAGCCCTTGAATACCAGGCATCTTAATATCCATGAAAATCATATCCGGCCGGTGCTCCTCTGCCAGCTCAATCGCCTTCCGCCCGTTCCCGGCATGCAGGAATTCGAACGTGTCCGGGATAAGATGCCGGATCATCAGCTCCAGCCCCTCCCGCTCCAGTGCTTCATCATCTGCGATCAGCAGCTTGTACATCGTTATCGCTTCCCCCTTCACTTCAGGTGAGTGCCTCTAGGCCGAGGTCCGGAAGGGCAGCCGGAACAGCACCGCCGTCCCCTGCCCTTCACTGCTGTTGATCTCGATGAGCTGCTGGCCGTCGAAGAATAAATGCAGTCTTTTAAAAACATTATGTGTCCCAAGCCCGGTAGACTGGCCCTTGCCGCTAAAATGCGGCGCCTCCTGCTGAATCGATCCCATCAGCCGGGCTACCGTCTCGCGGTTCATACCCGCTCCGTTATCGCTGATCACAATCTCCACCTGCCCGCTGCGGTAACGGATGGACAGCGTAAGTATAGCCCCCTCCTCCATCTGCTCCAGACCGTGAACGAAGGCATTCTCGAAGATCGGCTGCAGCGTCAGACAGGGCACCATCCCGTCCATCGCCTGCTCATCAATCTCCATCTCAAAAGCAATCCGGTCCCGGAAGCGGGCCCGCTGGATATTGATATACTCGTTCACATGCTCGACTTCCTCGCGCAGCGGAACGGCCTGGTCCAGCTTTTGCAGATTGTAGCGGAGCAGACGCGAGACCGACACGGTCAGATCGCTGGTTCTCGCCGCCCCTTCCAGATACGCAAGCTTGGCGATGGAATTCAGTGTGTTGAACAGGAAATGCGGATTGATCTGGCTCTGCAGCATTTTCAGCTCCAGCTCCTTGACCAGCCGGTCCTTCTCCGCACTCTTGATGTTCTCCTTCATCAGCTCCTGGATATTATCGATCATCCCGTTAAAAGCGCGGCACAGTATGCTGATCTCATCGTTATTGACGCTCTCCGGCGCCTTAGTATCCATCCGTCCCTTCGAGATTTGCTTGGCCGTTGCCACCAGGCGGCGGATCGGTCCGGTAATGCTGCTGGACAGCCAGACCGCCATACAGATGCTAAGCAGCGCCGCAGTGATCACCAGCAGACTGCCCATCCGGTTCAGCTTCGCTGTCGTGGACATAATCTCCACATAGATCGGCTTATATTGGTCAAGCTCCAGATCGACCAGCTCCTGGGCCTCCTCGCGGATGAACCGCTGCGTCTGCTCCGCCTCGATATAGGCACCTGCGAGTGAATTCGCATCCTGTCCGTCAATCTCCGTGATCATCTGGCCTGCCTGCTCCACAAAAGTATCAATAAGGTGGCTGTAGTTCATCAGCGGAAGGCCGCTGCCCCCGATGGTCGCCATCCCGTCCAGCCTGCTGCGCAGCTCCAGCACCGCGCCCAGATGCTTCTCCACCTCCGGGAAGCTGTCCGTATCCACCTGCATAATGAAGCGGTTCAAGGAGCGCATATTCTCGCCGACCTCATAGGATACCTCCTTATACAGCATGATCCGGTTCATCATCAGATGGTAGCTCTCCTGCACATTCTTCCCGCTCTGGAACAATACGAAGGAGACCGAGCTCATCAGCAGCACCAGCAGCGGAATGCAGATCAGCAGCTTCAGGCGGATACTCATAAGCTCTCTCCCTCCTGCACATTGATCTTATCCAGCACCTTCACACCGGTATAGTACCGGGGCTGTAACTCAGCACCATTAAAATAATCATAGAGCAGCCGGACCGCCATATTCCCCATCAAATAAGGCTGCTGTGCAACAGTCGCTGTGATCGCTCCCCGGCTGATGGCATCCAGCGTCTCCGCCTGATTATCGAAGCCGATAATGGTCAGCGGACCGCGTTTCAGGCTCCTCGATGCCTGCAGAACACCGAGCGCATCGGTTGAACTGGTGCCGACCATGATATCAATCTCCGGATGATACCGCAGCATATCTGCCGCCTGCTGGATTGCCTCCATATGCGAGATGTTGGAGCTGCGGACATCGACAATCTCCATGCCACTGTAGTCCTTTACGATATTTTTTAGGCCATCCAGACGCTGAAGCTGATTCTTGGCCAGCTCGCTGCCGATGATTACGCCTATTTTTCCTTTCCCGCCGGTCGTCTTCACTACCATGCGCCCCAGCGCCTCACCGGCTGCTACATTGTCGGTCCCCACATAGGCCAGTCTCCGGCTGGCCGGAGCATCCGTGTCAATCGTAATCACCGGAATCCCCCGGTTCACGGCCTTATCAATCACCGGCGTGAACTTCTCGTCGTTGAGTCCCTGCACGATAATCGCATCTGCTTGGGCGGCAATCGCTTTTTCCAGCAGGCTGATCTGCTCCTCCATGTTATTGCGCACCGGGCCCGTGAATTCGATCTCTATCCCGTATTTCGCTGCTGCCTCCGCCGCCCCCTTCTCGACCATCTCCCAGTACGGGTGGTACCGCTCCTGCTCGATCAGCACAATATGATATCCGGGCTTGTCCTGACTGGGCTGACCGCTTAATTCCTTGACGATATTGCCCATCCGGGCAGAATGATGCGCGAAGCCTATAAACAAATATGACAGCAGTATAAAAAGCACAACAACCCCTGCGCCGCTGACCCATTTCTTATCCATCCCGTTCACCTCAACCAACATCCTACCCCGGGTTGTAACCGGTTGCAATACTTATTATGTCAAAACCACTCCATGCAGGGGGACAGTTAGGCTATGTACTCCTCGTAGATACGTTCGAACTTATTTAGTTAGCTCACAGCCGGTGGATTCAGGGGCCCACTTGTGCTCCTCATTTGCTCATTTAACTAACTTCCGCTCGATTCAGGGGCACTTGTGCTCTTCAATGTGGCCTGTGCTCGCCGAATGTTGCACTTTTTGCTGGATTTCTAACGGATTGCAGCTTGAGAACGCCAAATGTTGCACTTTTTGCAGGAATGTTACCAGTGGAGCAGTTGTTGGTTGAGATATGTTGCATTCTAGGCAGGATTTCCCACAATTTGCTGCCTCTGAGGTACGAATGTTGTATTTAGTGCAGGATTTATCCACTACTTCACTCCAGCCAAGTTTAGAGCAGCAGCCCTCATCAGGAGGAATCCGTCCCCCGTCCCTGCACAGCAGAAAAAGCCGTTCTAAGCATTCCTGCTTATAACAGCTCTTCCTGTGATGCATCCGCCATTCAACTGTCCTGTTCGATCAGTTGAATCCATTCATTATATTCACTCTGCAGCTTGGCATATTCCGCCTGCAGGCTGTGATGCTCCTGGGACAGCTTCTCCAGCTCACCCTGCTGCAGCTCGAACTTGGCCTGAATCAGCCGCAGCTGGCCTTGGACCATCTCATAGCTCTCGCCGATCTCATCCAGCTGCTGCGCCGCCTCGGTGCGCGAGCGGCTGACTGCTTCCGCCTGGGCTTCAGCCTCCCCGGCCTCCTGCTGCCAGATCTCAATCTCCTCGCGCAGCTGTGCTTCCTGCTCGTTCCACTGCTGCTCGCGCTGCTGAAGCTCCTCATATTTCTGCTTCCAGGTAGCTTCATACTCCCTGGTCTCGCGGAGTGTTTCCTGTTGCTCCGCCGCCGTAGCGGCAGCTTCACGGCCTGCCTCATACAGCTCTTCCAGACGCCGCGCGGTTTCCTCACCTTCAGCTTCCAGCAGCTCGCAGCGTTCCTTCAGCTGCTCCCCGTCCTGCAGAATCTCGTCGTACTGGGCGATTAGCTCTTCATAACGGACCCGCAGCGCAGCCAGTTCCTTACCGGCTGCCTCTGCTGCCTCCTGCTGAACGGCAAGCTCCTGCTCTGCTTCGGCACGCAGCCTCGCTTCCTGGTCAAGCTGCTGAACCATACCGTCTGCCTGTCCGCGAAGGGTCTCCACTTCGCGCTGTAATGCTGCTGACTTCTCCCCTTCTTCCAGAAGGTTCATCTCGAGCTCGCTGATATCCTCCATATGTTTGTTCGCGCGCTCCTGCCAGGAAGCCGCTTCCTGTGCCGTACGGTCGAATTCGACCTGCGTCCGGCTGAGCTGCTCTGCGGTCTCCCGCAGAGATTTACGCAGTGCTGCCGCTTCTTCCTGCGTCAGCTCATAACGCTGGCGCAGCCCTTCCAGCTCATCGTTCAGCAGATTGCCAAGCTCCGTGGCTGTGTGCAGCTCCTCAAGCGCCGTGCTGAGCTTGTCCGCCGTCTCTTGCAGCGCGCCGCGCAGCTCTGCTGCTTCGCTCTCTACAGCCTCATAGCGCCGGCGTGCTTCCTCCAGCTCGGCGCTATGCTGCTGCGCCCCCTCTGCTGCGAGCCGCAGCTCCTCTCCGAGCTGCTCCTCCCGCTTCAGCACAGCCTCGTACTGTGCAAGCAGCGTCAGCCGCGCATCGCGTTCGCCCTTAAGCCCGGCCTCCGCCGCCCGCAGCCGGGACTGGAGCTGCCCGGTTCCGCCGCGCAGCTCACCAAGCTGCTTCTCCAGCTCCTGAAGCTGCTGCTTGTGCCGGTGCTCCTGCGTCCCTTGCGTCTGCCGCAGCTCCTTATTCTTGGCCAGCTCTTTCTCATGCGCTTCCCGTTCCCCGGTAAGCTCACTTGTGAGCGCAGCCTTGGTATCCGCCAGCTCCTTGCTTAACGTGGAGCGGATCTCCACAATCTCGCTGCCCATCGACTCCCGGGTCTCATGCAGCTCCTGCTCCAGGGCAGACAACGTCTCTGTCTTCTCGCGCATTAGCGTCTCGCGCAACTGCTCCAATTCCTGCAGGTGGGCAGACTTCATCTCTTCCAGCTGCTGCAGCCGCATGGCTTCTGCGGCTTGCAGCTCCTGCCGGGCCGCCTCACGGCTTGCGGCCTGCTCTGCTTCATGACCCTCGCGCAGCGCCTTAAGCTCGGCCTCGCGCGCCTTCAGCTCCTGCACCAGCTGCTCGCGGCCGGCGGCCGCAGCCTGCTTCTCTTCCTCCAGCAGCTGTGTATGCAGCTGCCGCTCCTGCTCCTGCTGCTCCAGATGCCGTGACCGTTCTTCTTCGGCGGCAGCAATCAGCCGCGCCGCCTCTTCCTTCGCGGCCGCTTCCAGCTTCTCATATTCTTCCTGCTGTTCACGCTGCGTTTCCTGAAGGCGTGACACCTCTACACGAAGCTCGGTACGTTCACCGGTCAGCATATTCAGTTCATTCTTGAAATCCTGAACCTGGATCGCCTGCTCTGCCATATGTACAGCTGTAAGCACCGCAATCCGCGGCGTATCCAGTCTGGAATGTGATTTCGATATTGCACGCATATGCTCATCGACATGACGGGCAACCTGTTTCATATATTCTGTGCTGCTTCCGACAAGCTTGTAGGAAGTTCCGTATATCTCCACGGCGACACGGGTCCGGTCCATAGCCACAGTTGTGCCCTCCTTTGTATGTGTGCGGATTCTAAGTTGGTTTCTTTGCTCTTGCTCCTATTGTAGCGTGATTTCCTGACCTTTGGCAAAAGCACGTGTCCATTGCATTTAATTGCATGTTCCTTCGCACCTCACAAGGGTACAGAAAAGCCGCAGCGAATCTCTGTTTCTAATTGGATTCGCTGCGGCTTTGCACAATTCCTGCTATTTTCTTAATTCTGCGCCAAAAGTTTGTTCAAGCGCAGAGACCACTTTGTCATGGACTTCCACAACTTCTTCATCGGTCAGTGTATGCTCGGTATGACGGTACAGCAGCGACAGGGCAACACTCTTCTTGCCTGCCTCCATCTTGCCTCCTGTGTAGACATCGAATACCTGCACATTCTGCAGCAGAGTGCCGCCATGCTCACGGATGGCCCCGATCAGATGCCCTGCCGGAACTGCATCATCCACTACCACCGCAATGTCCCGCTCCATGCCCGGGAAGCGGTGAAGCTCGCTGTACTGCAGCTGGGCGCGCGCCGCATCATAGAGAGGCTGCAGCAGGACTTCGGATACATACGTATCCTCCAGATCCATCTGGCGTTGCAGTTCGGGATGAAGCTGCCCCATCGTACCGATCTTCACGCGGCCCTCTGCCTGAAGCAGATAGATGGAAGCGGAGCGTCCCGGATGATAGCCTTCAGGCGCATCCCCTTCATAGACTACGCGATCCGTAAGGCCCAGATGCGCAAATACCGTCTCCAGCGCACCCTTAAGGTCGAAGAAGTCCACCGGCTCGGCAGTCACGTTCCACTGCTTGGCTGCACGCGTACCGCTCAGCAGCAGCCCCAGCACCGGCAGCTCGCTCGGCTGGCGGGTAAGCTCTTCCTCCTCCGTGAAGAACACATTGCCGATTTCGAACAACGCCAGATCGCCTTGGCGGCGGTTCGTGTTGTAGAGGGCGATATCCAGCAGCTGCGGCAGCAGGCTGGTACGCAGCACGCTGCGCTCCTCGCTCATTGGCATGGCCAGCTTCACTGACTGCTTGCCTTCCGCCAGCATAGGGAAGAGCTTGCTCTGCTCCGGCTGAATGAAGGAATAGCCCATAACCTCCTGATACCCGCCCAGCGAGAGCAGGCGGCGCAGTTCGCGGCGCAGGGACTGCTGTCTGGTAAGCGCGCCCGGTGTTGTTGTGCCTTCGATCAGGGTGGTCGGAATGTTATCGTAGCCGTATAAGCGGGCGATCTCTTCAATCAGATCCACATCCTGGGTAATGTCTCCGCGCCGTGTCGGTACCTCGACTTCAACGATTCCCTGGGCCGCATCACCACACTTGAAGTGCAGACGTCCGAACAGGGTTTTCACTTCCAGCAGTGACAGATCCGTGCCGAGATAGCGGTTCAGCTTCTCCAGCGATAATGGCAGCACCTTCTCCTGACCAAAGACGCTGCCAGCCTGGACAACCCCTTCATGCACCATTCCTCCGGCATACCGGGCAATCAGTGCAGCCGCACGGTTAAGCGCAGGGATGACCGCGTTCGGGTCCACTTCCTTCTCGAACCGCTGGGAAGCTTCCGAGCGCAGACCCAGCTGACGCGAGGTCTTGCGTACAGTTCCCCCGTCGAACTTGGCGGACTCCAGCACAATATTGACGGTGTCTGCGGTAACCTCTGTAGAGAGTCCGCCCATCACTCCGGCCAGGCCAATTGCGCCTGAACCATCGGCAATAACCAGCATCTGCGGCTCCAGCTTGCGATCTTGTCCGTCAAGGGTAACCAGTCCTTCCCCTTCACGGGCAAACCTTACACCGATGGTTCCGCCCTGGAGCTGCCCGCCGTCAAATGCATGCAGCGGCTGTCCGTATTCCAGCATCACATAGTTGGTGATGTCTACGATATTATTAATCGGACGTACCCCGGCCGCCATCAGGCGGTTCTGAATCCACAGCGGGGACGGCGCGGTCTTCACTCCGGCAATATAACGCACGGCATAATGGCTGCAGAATGCCTCGTCCTCAATTGTAACCGTGATGGAGTCCGCTGCCTTGCCGCCCGTTTCCACGAGCTCTGCCGTCGGATCAGCCAGCTTCAACTCGCGGCCCAGCACCGCGCTTACCTCATAAGCGGCACCGATCATGCTCAGGCAGTCGGAACGGTTCGGCGTCAGGTCGAAATCAAGGATTTCGTCATTCAGTCCAAGCACCTTAAGAATATCCTGGCCCACCTCTGTATGCTCAGGCAGCACGAGAATGCCTTCCTGCAGCTCTTTGGGCAGCAGCTTGTCGTTGAGGCCCAGCTCTTTGGCCGAGCAGATCATCCCCTGCGACAGCACACCGCGCAGCTTGGCTTTTTTGATCTCCAGGCCCGGCAGCTTGGCGCCTACCAGCGCGACCGGAACCTTCTGCCCAGCCGCGACATTCTTCGCTCCACAGACGATCTGCAGATCCTCGCCCTGCCCTGCATCGACGATACAGATATTCAGCTTATCGGCGTCCGGGTGCTTCTCTTTGGATTTCACGTAGCCGGTCACAATCCCGGAAATCCCTTTGTTGCGGCGTTCTACTCCGTCAATCTCGATGCCGGCGGTGGTGATTTTGTCCGCCAGCTCATCTGCGGTCACCCCTTCCAGCGATATATAATCGGCCAGCCAGGCGGTTGATACTTTCATAATCGCACACTTCCTTTTTGTTTCAGATGTATTGATCTCCATGGCGGTTGTGCTGGGGTCGCCGGACATCCATGAAAAGATATTGCGCTCCCTAGCTCACTTTGGAGCATTCTGCACTAGCAGAACCTCCAGAGAATATTTGGACTTCCGGCCGCTGTTGTGTTTGGATTTCCTGATTAGAACCGCTTCTCGCGGTAGAAATCCAAACACAAAGGCGGACGCTGCCGCTCCTACAGTTCCAAAATTCCCCTCCGGTTCTTCTATTACAGTCTTAGATACAAAGTAACCCAGTACCTCATTACCTTTTCATACAAGCGTCCAACACGCGCCCGCGCACACCCGCCAAATCCCTAAATACCCTTGAACTGCTTCACAAAGCCCATATCATTCGTGTAGAAGTAGCGGATGTCATCGATGCCGTACTTCAGCATCGCGATCCGTTCAGCGCCCATGCCGAACGCGAAGCCGCTGTAGACTTCAGGATCGTATCCGCCCATCCGCAGCACATTGGGGTGCACCATACCGGCGCCGAGAATCTCCAGCCAGCCGCTCTGCTTGCAGAGCCGGCAGCCTTCGCCGCCGCATTTGAAGCAGCTTACATCCACCTCAACGCTAGGCTCGGTGAACGGGAAGAAGCTTGGACGCAGGCGGATGCCTGCACTAGGACCGAACATCTCCTTCATGAACTGCTGCAGGGTGCCCTTCAGGTCGCTCATGCGGATATTGCGTCCGATCACCAGACCTTCAATCTGATGGAACTGGAAGGAGTGGGTCGCATCGTCATCGTCACGGCGGAATACTTTGCCCGGACAGATCACTTTGACCGGAGTCTCACCATTCATCGCCTGCATGGTACGGATCTGAACCGGCGAGGTCTGTGTGCGCATCAGAATGTCTTCCGTAATATAGAAGGAATCCTGCATATCGCGGGCCGGATGGTTCTTCGGAAGGTTAAGCGCCTCGAAGTTGTAATAATCCGTCTCTACTTCCGGTCCTTCCGCAACCTGGTAGCCCATGCCGATGAAAATATCCTCGATCTCCTGGATCACCCGGCTGAGCGGATGAATCCCGCCCTGCGGCAGGCCGCGGCCTTGCAGGGTTACATCAACCTTCTCCGCATTCAGGCGATTCTGAGTCTCCTGCTGCTGGAACAGCTCCTGCTTGGCGCCGATCACCTCTTCAATGGCGCTGCGCACCAGATTGGCCACCTGGCCGATCACCGGACGCTCCTCCGCGCTTAGTCCGCCCATACCGCGCAGAACCTCTGTGAGCTCGCCTTTTTTGCCAAGGTATTTGACGCGCAGGTCATTCAGAATCTGCGGATCGGATACCGCCTGCAGCTTCGTCAGTGCCTCAGCCTTCAGTGCTTCCAATTTGTCTTTCATGGCTTGTACTGCCCCCTCAAATCTCGTATTGTTCAACAAAAAAAGGCCTTTCCTCCCGGTAAAGGGACGAAAAGACCGTGGTACCACCCTTGTTAGACGGCCGTACGCTTCCCTTAAGAGCAATATTCCCTCTTTCGGTGCGGCAAAGACCTGTCTCACTTTATACAGAAATAACGGTCTGCGGCCGGTCTCCCCTACTAGCACTCTTCAAGGAAGCCTTGAAGCACATTCAGGGAACTGCTCCGGAGTGAACTTC
The DNA here is from genome assembly GCF_042684125.1 of Paenibacillus rhizoplanae. Taxonomy (NCBI): domain Bacteria; kingdom Bacillati; phylum Bacillota; class Bacilli; order Caryophanales; family Paenibacillaceae; genus Paenibacillus; species Paenibacillus rhizoplanae. The sequence continues at coordinate 130,444 of NZ_JBHUKY010000014.1, forward strand.
GGCAGCTCTGCTCTCTTAGAAACGCTCTCAATCTGCGGCGCTTCCTCCCTGTAAGCCAGGCACTGCGTACTCTTCTCCATCAATGCATTTTGCGGATGATTAACATAAACTTCGATCTTCTGGTTCAGAAGATATGTCTATTCATTATATGCAAAAACTGCCCGTTTGACAAGCAGCGCAAATTCCGCTTATTTTTTATCTTCTTTTAAGCTTCCTTTAAGCTTCAGCGCGGTTTGACGGCTTTTTTTTCAGCGGACATTCAGTCAATGTTGATATTTTGCCTTATGAGATCATAGAAGGAGGGAATTACATGCTTACACGAAAAAAAGCATTTGTTCTGCTGCTGCTCAGCACATTTGCCGCAAGTCAGACCGCAGGAAGCCCGGGAACCACGGCCTATGCTGCTTCATCCGGTTCAATGGCTGCCACAGCAGCAAGCACCGGCACGGAAATCTCCACACTTAACGGTCTAAGTGCGCTCAGGCTCGGCACCGCGCTTCAGGTGAAGCTGAGCCATGTAGGGATTCAGAGCCAAACCGGCGGCAATATTCTCACCTACACGCTTACCTATACCAACAATGCCGGCAGCAGTGTCAATCTGGCGGACTATTTCTCCAAAATTGTAACTGCGGGCGGCAGCGTCATCAAGGGAATACCGGTCAGCGCAGACAGCACGGTCAAGAAAATCCCCGCAAAGCAGAGCACCAGCCTTACATACTACGCGAATATTGGAACAGCCGCCTCCGTCAAAGGGCTCAAAATCAACATCTACGGCTGGAATTTCAGCGCCGCTAATTATGAACAGCGCATAGGCACATTCACGGTTCCTTCCAATTATTCACTGTCCTCGCTTACAGGGGAGACCCGGAAGGTTGAACTCGGCGGCATTACAGCCGGCACCAAAGCCGAGTCCGTGCAAATCTACAAATATAACGGCAAAGTCTATGCCAAGGTCGGGCTTAGCCTAACCAATCTGGGTACCAAGGTGCTTACAGATCCGGGCTATACCTTGTACCTGAAATCCTCGGGCGGCTCTGTCTTCACACTTACACTGGATGACAGCAGCTCCGAGTTCAAGCTTCAGCCTCAGGAGAAAAAGACGCTCTATTATATGACCGAGATTCCCTCCTACATGAATGTCACCCGGATGACGCTGCAGATCGCCAAGCTGGATGAAGGACTCAAGCTGTACTTGCCTGTCTCTTCCTACGCACTTCCGGCTGCCGTAACCGCAGATTTCACCGTAGCGGCGGGTTATACCAAAAAGGTCTCCATCGACAGCAATTTGGTGGACATGCAGCTGCTGAAGGTAAGTGTGCATGCGGATAACGGCAATGGTGTCTGGAGCTATCAGCTCCGGGTGAAGAATACCGGCAGCACAGCGGTCACTTTGCCTGCTTATGAGCTTAACGTCAAGTCGGCGGAAGGCTATAGCTTCCCGGTGACGGCCACTGCCTTGAGCAGCCTGACCCTGAAGCCGCTGGAAGAAAAGCTGATTGAGCTGAGCGCCAGTGTTCCGCTGGAGCTGGCCCAGAATTCGCTGGAGCTGCGAATGATTGCTCCTGCAGCCAGCGCGGATAAGATAACGCTGCCTGTGGCCTATTTCCGCATCCCTTATACGCCGGAGAGCCAGATTCATCTCGCCGCCGAGACCAGCGTAACCAATACCTACGGTACCTTCGCTGTCTCTCTGGACTCCCTGCTGCGTCTGCCTTGGGGCAGCGAGGATCTGGTACAGGCCAGTCTGACGATACGCAATGCAACGTCCAAGACCATTACCTTACCTGCTTTTACCGGAATACTCCTGGTGGATCAGAAGGATCTCACTTCCTCTGCACAGACTTATACGGACAACAGCTCTTCGGTGCTTGCCCCTGGTGCCAGCACTCAGATAACGGTTCAAGGCCATATTCCATACACCCTGGATTTCAGACAAGTCAAGCTCATCCTCCAGGAGACCAAGGGTACAGAAGTGTCACAGTTCCTCTCTCTCAGCACAAGCGACAGTGCCATTAAGAGTGTAGCTCCGCTGGATGCAGGGGAAGCCTTCAAGATCACGGCCACCGGCAAAAAAGCCACCGTGAAGGAACGTTCCACCCTCCTGTATACAGGAACCGGCTCGAACCTGCTGTACAGCGAAGTGGAAATGAACAGCGACGAAGTCCGGCAGGCAGATCTGGCCCGTCTGTACGGGCAGTTCAGGACTGCTGACGGGCAATATTTTGAAGCAACCGCCAACCAGTCTGAGCTGCCTACCAGCCCTGAAGGCAAAACACTGGTTACCTTCTGGGCAAAAGTCCCGGCTGCTCTGGACACCGCAGGTCTTCAGCTGTATATCAGCCAGGCGATTGCGGACGGCAAGCTGACTGCCGCAGGAACGGCTGCGACGGGATATGTGAATACTGCAGCGCTGACACTGGCTCCGGCAGAGGTTACGCCTTTGAACAATCTGGCTTCCGTTCCAATCTTCCCTTATACCCTGGCAGTTACCAGCTCTACAGGGGAACTCACCAAGGGCGCAAGCAGCATTGCTGTGACGTTCAATTACAACCTCAATCAGGATACTGCCTATCAGACAGGCGCTTACCAGCATAAGCTCATCCTTCAGGTTATAGATCCTTATGGGCAGTCTCACGAGAAAGCACTGACGCTTGGCACCGACTTGACACTGGGAACAAACAGCTCTTATTCTACGACCCTTACCAGCGTCCTGTTCAAAAATCTCAGCTCCGGCACCTACGCCCTTAAATTCTACGATGAATTCCAGGGAATGCGGACGGAGCTCGCCAGTCAGGCCTATTCCCTTGAGGTTACCGCCAAAGCAACCACCTCTTCCTCCGAAGGAGCTGCCCAATGAACAAGAAGAAGCTTATCATTATCGCTTCAGCTATTATTATCGTTGCTATTGCCGGGATTGCGGGCTATAGGCTCTGGCCGGATCAGAACCGGCAGATCAATGCCGCTCCGCTGAATACGGCAGTTGCCAGTAAGGGAGATATCCTGGTGGGAGTCTCAGGTTCAGGTGCAGTATCGGCGATCAACAGCGAGAGCATCCGCACCAAAGAAGCCGGTAAAGTTGATACGGTCCTGGTTAAGAAAGGCGATGTCGTCAAAAAAGGCGATGTGCTGATCACATTTGTGGCGGGCGATATGGATGACAAGCTGAAAGAAGCCACAAAGTCACTGGAGAATCTCAAGACAGAGCTGGAGAATAAACAGGAGAGCTACAAGACGCTGGCTATGAATAACGCAACAGATGAAGAGCTGGATTCGGCAAAAAAGGCCATTGATAAGGCCAATAGCGATATTGTGGACGGGCAGGAATCCATCGCTGCCATCCATGAAGATATGGCTCCGCCTGATCCGCTGACCGCTCCGATCGATGGAACGATCACTGCCGTGAATATTACAGACGGCGAACAGGCCCAGAATGGTGCAGAGCTGTTCACAATGACCGACTATGTTAACCTGAGCGTAACGGTGCAGGTAGACGAGCTGGATATCCCCCAAATCAAGCTGGATCAAGCCTCTACGATCACATTGGATGCGCTTGAGGACAAGGCGTTTACCGGCAAGGTCATAGATATCGCCAAAGAAGGTACCTCTTCTAACGGTGTCTCCCTGTTTAACGTCACTGTAGGATTAAATGACTCGGAGGGTGTGCTTATCGGCATGTCTGCGGAGGTGGCGATTACAATCGAAGAGAAGAAGGATATTCTGACCGTTCCCATCGAAGCTGTAACGAAGATAAACGGAAAATCCTTCGTCAATGTGCCGGGGACCGGGGATGAACAAGCTGACACAACGGACAGAGGTGCGGCTGATTCCAAGTCCTCTGCTGGCGCGGATTTCCCCGGCAGAGCAGCCGGAAGCAGAGGGGCAGCCGGTTTCGCCTCAGGCATGAAACGAGTGGCCGTAGAGACCGGTATCCACAACGAGAGCAGCATCGAAATCGTCAGCGGCTTAAGTGAAGGGGATGAAGTGATCCTCCCGACCGTGATCTCCTCAGGCAATGCTACCTCCCCGCAGCTTCCGCAGCAAGGCGGCATGGGCGGTATGGGTGGCTTCGGCGGCGGAGGAATGACCGGCGGAGGTGCTGGCGGCGGGATGGGCGGCTTCGGCGGCGGCGGTAGCGGGGGTAGCGGCGGCGGCTTCAGCGGTGGAGGTGGCGGACGATGATCTCACCAGAGCCGCTGATCCGGGTTGAGAATATGCAGCATAGCTACACGATGGCCGGAGAATCGATGACGGTTCTGAGGAGCCTGAGCTTCAACATTAATCACGGTGAATTCGTTGCGATCATCGGCCCGTCAGGGTCAGGCAAGTCCACCCTGATGAACATGCTGGGCTGCCTGGATGTGGCTAATGAAGGCGATTATTTCCTGGACGGCCAGGAGATCCGCAGGCTGTCTGACAACAGGCTGGCCCAGATCCGCAACGAGAAGATCGGCTTTATATTTCAGAACTTCAATCTGCTGCCGAAATTATCAGCGGTAGAGAATGTGGAGCTGCCCTTGATCTACCGGGGAATGTCCCACAGGGAGCGCAGAGAAATTGCCCGCAGTGCCCTGGTCCGGGTAGGTCTGGAGAGCAGAATGAATCACCGTCCCTCCGAGCTGTCCGGAGGCCAGCAGCAGCGTGTCGCTATTGCCCGCGCTCTTGCCGGAACCCCTCCTATTCTTCTTGCCGATGAGCCCACCGGAGCGCTGGACTCCAAGACAGGCCGGGAAGTTCTGCAGATGATTAAGGAGCTCAACGAACAGGGGCATACCATTATTCTGATCACGCATGACCTGGAGATTGCCGAGCAGGCCAAACGGATTATCCGGATTCAAGACGGGGATCTTGTAGAGGATCGGAAGGTGGCACATTCATGATGCTGTACCAGAGTATGAAAATGGCCTTCAAAAGTATCCTGAGCAGTAAAATAAGAGCCTTTCTTACCATGCTGGGCATTATTATCGGGGTCTCCTCCGTTATTGCACTTGTCGCTGTGGGTCAGGGCACCACCTCGCAGATTACAGAGTCCCTAAGCTCCCTGGGAACCAACCAGCTGACTGTCAACATTATGGGCCGCGGAGCCACCACTTCGCTAACTTACGAAGAAGCCTTGGCCCTCGGTGAGATTGAAGGGGTGGACAATGTATCCCCGGTCATCACCGGAAACGTTACCGCCAAGTACGGAACCGAGAACGTTTCCGTATCCGTAGAAGGCATTACACCTGCCTACGAAGAGGTCCAGGATTTCCATGTACAATCCGGAAGATTTCTGCTTGAGATGGATACAGAATACCGGCAGAAGGTTGCGTTAATCGGATCAGATACAGCGGAGGATCTATTCGGTACAGATAATCCTGTAGGCCAAAAGGTACAGATCAACGGAAGCAGCTTCAAGATCGTCGGGCTGCTGGAGAGTAAAGGCTCCACCAGCGTCGGCTCAAGCGACGAGAAGCTGCTGATCCCCATCTCTACAGCCGAACGGTTCCTGCAGAGCAAGGGAGTCCGCTCCATTACCCTCACAACCACTTCCAATGACAATGTGGATGATGTCAAAACCAAGCTGGAGGCCAGCCTTACTGCCAAATTCAGTGCAGCCGAGAATGCCTACTCTGTCTTTGATTCCCGGGAGATGCTGGAAACGGTAAATGAGACCAGCGCTACTCTGTCCATGGCACTTGGCGGTATCGCCGGTATCTCGTTATTTGTAGGCGGGATAGGGATTATGAACATTATGATTGTCTCAGTCAATGAGCGAACCAGAGAGATAGGCATCCGCAAGGCCATCGGGGCCAAAAAAAAGAATATTATGATGCAGTTCATGATCGAATCCGTGGTCTTAAGCGGAACCGGAGGCCTGATCGGAGTCGCACTGGGACTTGGCGCCAGCTGGGCTGTCGGTAATTATACCGCCTTGAATGTGGCGCCCTCCTGGAATATGGTGCTGATCTCCTTTTCATTCTCCTTGATCATCGGTGTCCTCTTCGGAATGATTCCTGCAAGCAAGGCTGCAAGAATGCGCCCTATTTATGCACTGCGCAACGAATAGCATCATCCTATTGCAGATTACACTCTGCTGTTCAATCCGCCAGTCTCAGATCTATGGGACTGACGGATTTTTCTATTATATTTTTAATGCACAATTGATACCAAAGGGGTATCGTTTGCAGTAAAAGTGGGTAATAGGACTCTGAGGTCAGAATACCTTTTACATAGAAGTAAGATATACATAATAGTTCTTTGTTTCGGCTGTAACTGATATGTCTCCACTCTTCCCTTCCGGCTCCAGGGTCCGCTTCACGGCCTGTACAACCGGCAGCGGAAGCTGACGGGGCTTATTATTTTTTCAGCAATTGCTCTGCTTAAGGGATGTCCTATATACTGGTGAAAAGAAACCGCGACCTAACCGGAAACTATTCTTTCCATTGCCTCCTTCTTCCCCTGCTTGCTAGGACTCGCTAACGTATACTCTCTTACATGCCTGCATGAAGCCATATTCCGCATAAGGATTCGTTTCGCATGCACCAAAGCTACACCAATGAGATTTGCAAAAGTTCTGTGCGGGGAGAGGATGACAGTGGCAGTTTTTTCGGAAAACACAAGTACACGCAGATTGATTATACTATTCACCTCCATCTCCGTTCTCCTGGTTGGCATCAGTGTGGCCTCTCTACTGATTCTGAATCATACGATGAACAAATTATCCGACTCTCTATACAGTGACGTCTATCAGAATTCCGAGCTTATTCTGAACGCTGACCGGGACCTGTATCAGGCGGCCCTTGCGCTTCAGACCACAGTCGGGGGAGCGTTGACCAGTGCGCAGCGCAGTACGCTGTCGCAAGAATTCGAGGACAATAATGCCCAGGCGCTGCAGCGGGTCAGTACCGCACGTTATAACCTGGATTCCGTGAAGAGCCCGTTCAATGGAATGAAGCAGAGCGAGCTGCTGCTGGACGAGCTGAGGAACGAGCTGGATCACTTCGGGACTACGCTTACCACATGGAGGGATAGCGGCCGGGAGCTGATCTCGCAGCGCGTCCAGAGCGACTGGAACCCCGCATTCTACTCAGCCCTCACCATACATACAGAGCTAAATGAGGTACGGGAGGTCCTGAATCAGGCAGAGGATCGGATTGACAGCTATGCCAACCAGGTGATGACGGAGTTCAATAATCTCAAAAGCTCCCTGTTCGCCGTCTACTCCGTATTCCTGTTCCTGCTTGTACTGGTCATCTTCTATCTCAGCCGCAGACTGATCTCGCTGCAGAATGAAATGCAGGATGAGAAGTCGCTCTATCAGCTGATCGGTGAGACGATGTCTGATTTTATCGTGCTGACAGACCCGAACGGTCTCATTCTGTATGCGTCCCCTTCCCATGCAACTGCGCTTGGTTATGTGCCGAGCAAAGGGGCGCCGCTCTCCAACTATATCCGTGAAGCCGAGATCTCCTGGGCCAAGCTCAAGAGTGTGGTGCAGTCTTCACCGAGAATATCCGAGCTGCGCATGCGTTCGGCCGAAGGGCACTGGGTGTGGCTGGAGACCAAGGTTACCCCTATTGCGGGCAGCCGCAATTTCCCGGCGCAGTTCATGCTCGTATCACGTGAGATTACCCAGCGCAAGCAATATGAGGAGCGGCTGCACAAGCTGGCCTTCTATGATCATCTGACCGCGATTCCCAACCGTGCCCATTTCAAAATGTACATGGAGAACCTGATCAACCAGCCCGAGGAGCGCCGGCAGGAGATCGCCGTGGCGCTGCTGGACTGCGACCGGTTCAAGCAGCTCAATGATACACTCGGCCATCTGGCCGGTGATGAATTCCTGCAGCTGCTCTCCCGGGAGCTGCAGCAGACCGTGAAGGGCTCCGGCCAGGCCTTCCGGATCGGCGGGGATGAATTCGCCGTAGTGCTGCACCGGTTCACCAGCCCGCAAATGCTGGACGAGCTGCTGAACCGTCTGCTCCAGCTGTTCAGCAAATCCTGGTCCGTTAACCAGGGCTCCAGCTTCCACACCTCTGCCAGCATAGGCGTGGCGCTGTACCCGCAGCACGGCAGCAGCATCAACGAGCTGCTCCGTGCCGCCGATCTTGCGATGTACCGCTCCAAGAACCATGGCGGCAATGAGGCTAACCTGTACAGCGAGCATGTGGATAAGAAATACAGTGATCAGCGGAACTAGCACCAGCGGATGCCGACTCCCTATCTATAACTCCTAGCCAAAAAGAGCTGATTAGCCCCCTCCCCCAGGAGATGGAACTAATCAGCTCTTCTTATGTTCTAGCTGGTCTGCTGCAATGGATCAGCCAGTTCGGTGCTATGCTCCGGACTACGCTCCCGAACGGTCACCTTAATGACCTGCTCCCCGCTGCCCGAGCAGTCGATGAAGCGGTCAGCGGTGCCGTCCTTCTCCTCCCAGTCGTTCAGCCGGAGGATGTAGCCTATCGTGGAGGTCCCGGGCAGCACTTCAATCCGTGCTACGGCATGGCCGTCCTCCATATGCTGGAAGTCCCGTTGTCCATCCTGAATGCCTGTACCCCACACCCAGAGATTCCAGCCCCGGTAGTCGCCGTCCGGCCGGTCATAATGAACTTCCACAATCTTCGACCTCGGCTCAGGCTCCCCGTATTTATCATAGAGAACCATCACCGACAGTCCGGCGACCTCTACACTGCCGCTCTCCGTCTGCCGGAAGGCTTCCGGTCCGGCATGGGCATGATCGACTACGATGTTCCAGCAGCCGGAGGTCTCCGGGAGGCACTGGGTAACCGGCTCCATGTTGGCATTATAGATCACCACGATATTATTCCATGTATCTCCACCGGCGTTATCCTTCAGTCTATAGGCAACGACTCCGCCGTCATAGCGCAGGAACTCAAGACTGCGCTCAATCTCCTGGCGCCCGTGCAGGCGGAAGGCCGGATGTGTCCGGCGCAGCTCAATCAGCCCTTTGTAATATTGAAATACTGCAATGAATTTGCTTTTGTTCTCCCAGCGGATCGCATTGATACAGTCCGGACTGCGGTAGCTGTTATGATCTCCGTATTTGCTGCGCAGCAGCTCATCCCCGGCATGGAGGAACGGAATTCCCTGCGAGGTCAGAATGATTCCGTTAGCCAGCAACGAACGGCGTACCGTCTCATTGTCCAGCACATTCTCGGGATCTACTCCCACATACGGATTCGACTGCTCTACTGCGGCCTTAAGATCCCCGCCGCCCCGCAGCTTGCCGCCCTCAAGGTCCGGCAGTCCGGCTTCCCCGCGAAGTCCCCGGGTCGCCAGAATTTTGTCCCACAGGTTGAGATTATCATGTGCGGTTACATAGTTCACGGTCTCTGTAGGCGCATCGGTGAATTCATGAATCGCCCCGCTTACCCCGGACGCTATCGCGCCTTCCTTGCCGAATTCTCCGGTTACGAAGCCCTTACCCCAGCCGTCGCTGTCTCCCTTGATGGCCGCGCGGAAGTTGTCATTGAAGACGGCATAGCCTTTGCCGCGCTGTACGCCCTTCAGCGTCTTGGAGGCAAGCGGGGAGTCGCCTCCGGTCCAGGGCTCACCATAGAGCAGCAGCCCCGGATTAATCTCCAGCCTCAGCTCCTCGGTAATCTCGCGCATGGTCACGCTGTCCATCAGCCCCATCAGATCGAAGCGGAACCCGTCAATATGGTACTCCTTAGCCCAGTAGGACAGGGAATCCTTGATATACTTGCGGACCATCGGCCGTTCTGTAGCCAGCTCATTGCCGACGCCCGAGCCGTTAGAGAGCCGGCCGCTCTGATCATGACGGTAGAAATAGTCCGGTACCAGCGGCTGGAAGGGTCCCTTCTGGAAGCCATAGGTATGATTGTAGACCACATCCATAATCACCGAGATACCGCGGCTGTGCAGCGCCTGGACCATCTCCTTGAATTCCCGGATACGGGTAAGCGGGTTAGCCGGGTCTGTGCTGTAGGAGCCTTCCGGCACATTATAGTGCTGGGGATCGTAGCCCCAGTTATAGTCCGTGAAGATCGAAGACGCCGGTTCTTCCCCTGCCTTGCCCAGCTCATCCACAGTCTGATAGTCGAAGACCGGCATCAGATGAACATGTGTGATGCCCAGCTCAGCCAGATGATCAACGCCCAGCAAGTGACCCGCTTCATCCCGCAGGCCGGTCTCGGTGAAGGCCTTGAATTTCCCCTTATACGTCAGACCGGAGCTAGGGTCTGACGAGAAATCGCGGACATGCAGCTCATAAATTATAGCATCTGCCGGATGCGGCAGCACCGGAGAAGCATCGCTCTCCCAGCCGTCCGGGTCTGTCTCAGACAAATCCACGATGGCCGTCCGCACTCCATTCGCCGATACAGCTGCTGCATAAGGATCTGCCGCTTCATTAATCGACCCGTCCGCAAATACGGCGCGGTACATATAATATTTCCCCTTGAGGTTACCGGGAACCTGGATCGTCCACACCCCGCCCTCAGAGCGCTCCATGCCGAGAATTTTGCCGCTGTCCTTATAATCTAGGGTCTGCAGGGGCATCCCGTTTCCGCCTGTTGCATATAATACGAGCGCTACTGTAAAGGCTGTAGGCGCCCAAACTTTGAATACACAATATTCCGCTGTGTAGGTTAAGCCGAGGTCCTTGCCTTGATAGGTATCGATTTCTTGTTCTGCTTGTATAGAATTGCTGCTCATTGCTATTCACCATCCCTACGCTCATCCGTAATACTCCCGGAGAACTATCATTCTATTACTATCAAGCTATGTCCACATTCACCATAACTAATACTTAGTACTTGCACAGCTCTGCAAGCGGGTTACGCGGAATTGCTACATAGGGTTCATTATATAATATGTAACACTATGTTCACAGGTCTGGGTTACGAGTAGAATTGTGTCCCCGGATATATCCTATATCGGCATGGATACCCGGGAATTCAAGCTATTTAAGTTATAGCCGCTAGTTAATCGGAAGTATACTTGTCTCACCGCCCGATTACAATTGTAAAATGTTCCAGAATCATACGGACCCCTTCCGCAGCAGCCTCCCATATAACGCGATGACAGGAAGCAACAGGAAGCCTGCGGACAGCAGCGAGACCCTGATGGAGATCCTGCTGCCGATATAGCCCACAGCCGGACCGCCTGCGCTCTGGCCCAGAGCATCGGATTGACTGATCATCGACAAGAGCGTAGCCCGGTTCTGAGCAGGCAGCTTCGTGTTCAGCCAGGTGGTATAGATCGGCTCGCTGACCGAAGCGACCACCCCCAGGAGCAGCACCGCCCCGATAGCCAAGTAGAAATCAGGTGCAAGCGCCACCAGTATAATGCAGCCTGCACGGATGGATGTCAGGAGGAACAAGGCGGCCGCTACCTGACGTTCCTTTTGCAAATCAATAATATTCCCGGCCATATAGACAGCCAGCATACCCAGCAGAGTAGTCGCCGCACTGATCAGCCCGAAGCCGGCCGCCATCGAGACTCCAATCTCCGGAAACCCGATTTCATTCATAAGAAAGACTTGCCACAAACGGTCATATCCCTCAGACGCAGCGCCGCTAAATAAAGTTACAACGGTCAGCAGCAGGAGCAGCGGATGATGCCTCAGGATAGAGGCGCCGCTGACCCAGGTCTGGCCCAGTTCACGGATAGCAGAGGAATGCGGCGCACGTTCCCGCCGTATGAATCCCGTCTCCTTCATATAGCGGATCAATATCAGCCCCAGGACGAAATAGATGACTCCACCCGCCAGAAAAGGGAGATTAGACGCAACCTGGGATAATCCTACGCTGAGCGCAATGCCTAATAGAGAGGCGCTTAAAGAGAAGATTTTGGAGCGCATGAAGATTCTTCCGGCCTGCTCCTCCTCAAGCTCATCCACGATCCATGCGGTATCCGCCCCGCTCAGGAACGTCCAGCCGATCCCGTACAGCATCTGGGAGATCAGCAGCCAGCCGAAGGCAGGCAACAGGGAAGCCGGGTGCAAGATCCAGACAATACTCCCTTCGAGGACAAAGGCACTCCCCAGAACGAACATGGCAATTATGACGGATAGTCTGCGGCTATAGGTATCGGCAACCACTCCGGTGATTCCCTCGAACACAAGCACCGTTATCTCCAGCACCGTTCCAATCAGCACAAGCTGAAGCGGATTCAGTCCTAGCTCGATTACATAATAAATACTGTAGGTTGTGAATATCGTACTGGCCGCAAGCGACGTCATAAACACGAGGAATAAATAAATCTGTGAAGCACTGAATCTCTGCACAATGGTTCCACCCTCCGAAAGTAATGGACTCATTATATAAAATACGGCCCGGGCGGGCGGTTCCAGATTTGCTGAAATTCGAAAAGCTGTTTCATTCTGATAGGAATGAACTGCTTGGGACTGCTTTTTTATTTTGAAGTAGGATTAACGTTAGCACTTAGGTGGACGCTGCGTGAACGGACCGTTGTTCCAATCGCTGTGCTCTCCAGATTTTTTTCATTCCCCTTGGCGGTGAAAATCCGGAGAGCAAGGCGACCGCTGCCGCTTTTACACAATCGTTCCGTCCTCTCCGCTGTTTAAGCAGATTACGAAAATACGGGGACCGGAACAAAAACGCCTATATTTGGTCCACGCGCCTCCGCCCTAACCAATGTGTTCGGTTTTTCGCCTATATTTGGTCCACGCGCCTTCGCGCCAGCCAATGTGTTCGGTTTAATACGAAAATAAAAGTATCGGAAAATGCGCCGCAGACTGGATTTTGACAAAAAAAGACCCACCGCCCCAAAATAACGTTTCGTTTTTTTTGAAAA
>NZ_JBHUKY010000015.1:0-33220 GCF_042684125.1 Paenibacillus rhizoplanae
CTGCCACTATTGCTAAAATGTCTAATGGCGAGTTTGTTGCGCTCAGTGTGATTGCGCGAATCTGTGAGGACTTGGAATGTAAGATCGAGGAAGTTGTCGAGTTTGTAGAAGATAAGAATACGGACCGCGCCGAATAAGGTAGCGGTCTTTTTTTACGTAGAATCACCGTCAAATTAGCGCCTTATGCCCGTACCCTTACGTTTACCCTCGGACAGCCATAGCGCGGCTAATTCGTGGGCGTACGCAGGCAGGGCGGTCGGTATATGTAACCTCCGCAGCAGCTCTCGCACTTAGTCCGCGCCGCATACTCGATTAACTCAAAGATGCGCATATCAATCGCTGGCTTAGCGGGAATGCGCGCTGCGTCCCCCGTTTCTTCTTCGTCGTCTGCCTCGTCTTCCTCTTCGTATGTTTCCAGCCGCTTCAAATCGTTAAACGCCGTACGTCGCGACACGCCTTCCGCTTGCGCCGCTTGCTCAACGGTGCAGCCTTCGTTTATGTGCGCTTGGATACGCTCGGCGCGTTCGAGGAGCGCTGGTTCCGCCGTTGCGACTGCTGGACGCTGCCTGCCATCCGCTGATTCTACGAGTGCAACTGGACCACATGAACCGGTTGCACTATCGTTCAGTGTGTCCTTCATCCAGCGTATTACTGTCGCATGCCCTACGCCCAACCACGCGCCTATCAACCGGTAACTCTTGCCTGCCCGACGTAAAGTTATCGCTGCTTCTTGGCGCTAATACTCCGGAGGGCTGTACGCGGCTAATTCAACGGTAAATTGACGGAAAAATAACGAAGAAAAGCGCCAGCCCTAACGGATTGATTCCGCTAAGACTGGCGCTTTTAAATTCACTCCGCTGGGAACGTTTTGTAAATACCGACGCCAATAATCGTATAACTCACGATATCAACGGCCGCCCGGTATACGCCGGCTTCCGGGGCCGCTCCGCGTTACTTATGTCAGTTAAATATCGAACTTACTGGCGAAAATTTATCGTGTTGCTTCGAAATATCCGTTTGAAACATCTCCGTGTATAATTGCGCCATATGTAGACTCTTATGACCCATGATGCGCATAAGGCTTACCACGTCGCCCCCGTTGAGGACATAGTTTCTGGCGAAAGTATAACGCAGTGTATGACACGATACACGAACGCCTTTTATACGAGCTTTTTTACCGTAATCGGAGATTTCTTCCTGAACCGTTCGCCTTTTGAGCGGCTGACCATTAATATTCACAAAAAATTCAGAAGAATCCGTCTCAGTACGTAGCCTTAAATACTCGTCCATATGAACAGCGAGAATATCACTAAATGGAACCAGCCTTTCCTTTCGCCCTTTTCCGAATACTCTCAGGGTACGCTCAGTCCAATAAATTCCATCAATACTTAGAGTTATTGCTTCCTCCATCCGTAAGCCAGTATCCAGAATCAAAAGCATGAAGACATAGTTACGATACCCTGCCGGCGTTGAAAGATTGGGCATGTCAAGAAGCAACTTGACCTGTTTATGGTTTAACGTACGTAGGATGCGCTTTTCTTCAACGAGGTTTTCGATAGTATCCATTGGGTTCTCGATGAGGTATCCTGCCCCATGAAGAAAATTGAAAAAAGCGCGTAAGCTTCGGAGATACTTATTGATCGTCGGTGCACTATTCCCTTCGTCGATCCTCGTTTGAATGAACTCCTGAATATCCTCCAGTATTACCTCGTTAACCTTTCCAATATCATTCTCATTTAGGAAGTTGTAGAGCTTTCCAAGTGCTTGAGAGTATGATGTCGTTGTATTACTGGTCAGGTTCTTTAACCTTCGTGATCTGATGAACATGTTTATCGCAGAATGTACACTCAGTTTCTCCCTTTCCTCGCGTGTCTCAAGAATCAGCTTCCTTTTCTCCTTGTAGTCCATATGCGTAGCCTCCTCGTTATGTCTCCGAAAGGCTACCATAAAACAGTAACCAGAAAAAGCGCCCGACTCCGCATAAAAACGGGGTCGGGCGCTTTCATTTGCGTTTTAGCTTCTCAAACTCGTACCTTTAAATGAAGAATTTATACGCGTCTGCGATCTATTACACCATCCAACCTGAAACCCCATCAGCAAGACTGTCAAACAAACCGGGAAAGCGATTATTTTCATCGTCATACTTCCCCAATGCAGATTGAATTTCACGCATTAAATCCACACCACCTACAGCACCGATAACACTTATCTTCGCTTTGATGATATCTGCCCAGTAATTGACGGCATTTAAGTTAAGTTCGTACTCTGTGTATATCCCGCCTCTATAATCAAGGTCGTGAATTATTTCTTCTAAACCATCGAGCAGATTAGATTCGCGAATATCCGAATATTCTGGGTCTCTCTTCTCAGCAGCAAAATACTCTCGCATTGCTTTAACAAGATCATCGGCCAATTCACTTACAAGAGCCTGCATTTCTTTCATCGTCATTCCTCCAATGTTAAGTAGCCAAGTATATTGGATAATTATAAAACACTTCTGCTAGTATTGGTTAGATATTTTGTCATATTAAGGAATGACTTACGTTTATGAATAGTAAGAACCTTTGTTACCGTCGTCTCTTCCCTGCGAGGGCCTTACTGAGCCTGGATACCGGCGAGAATTGCGCGTGGTTATCCCGTATAGCGCCTTCACTCGGCCGGACGTATCCCTGCGTCGTCTTCACGTCCGCGTGCGCGACGATGCGCTGCAGCGTGAACAAGTCTCCACCGTTAACGAGGTAATTCGTGCAGAAGTAATCGCGGAACCGATGCGGAGATATGCGTGTCTCCTTCGTATCAATGCCGGCCATCGTAGCGTATTTCCGTAGCTGCTTCCGGAAGTGGTCCGGCTTTAATTTTTCTCCGTAATTGCTGACGAAGATGAACGTCGTATCAAAGTGCGCGCTAGTTTCCTGTATAAGCCGCAGCAGCTCCCGTAAGACCGCCGGCGACAGCGGAATGATACGAGGCTTGCGGTTCTTATTTAACGCCGCAGGGAGCCGGATACAGCGCGCGGAGAAGTCTATATGGGACGTTTCCAGCGATAGCAATTCATTAATGCGCAGGCCGGTATCCGCGAGCGT
Source organism: Paenibacillus rhizoplanae (assembly GCF_042684125.1). Lineage (NCBI taxonomy): Bacteria > Bacillati > Bacillota > Bacilli > Caryophanales > Paenibacillaceae > Paenibacillus > Paenibacillus rhizoplanae. The sequence continues at coordinate 3,084 of NZ_JBHUKY010000015.1, forward strand.
TAACATGGCCGTCCGATCGCGTATGCCGACGTAACTGCCCGTATCCGGAGCCGCTAAAAGCGCGTCGAGCTGTGCGTCCGTAAATACCGTCTTGTCGTCCGTATCATGGCGCGGCGCTTTAACGCGAGACGCCGGGTTCTCGTTTACGATATCTTCCTCCGCCCAAAACTTGCACATCGTCTGCAACGCCCGCAGCCGGGACGTAACGGTCGCGTTAGACAGCGCTTTACCGTCCTTCTGCCGGTCCTCTACGTCCTCATAACGCTTGTGATCGTGCGTCATATAGCCGAGATATTCACGGAGCAGCTCCGGATTAATTTGCGTAACGTCGGTTATATCGTATCCATACTTCGTTAGCCATTCGTTAAAGTAGCGCCAATAGCTCCGGTAATCAGACAGCGTGCGTTCCCGCAGCCCTTCGGACCTCTTTGCGCTATAAAATAAATCGAACGCCATTTCCAGCGTCGTTACTACCGGGGCCTTATTAACGCGGCTACTCTTCGAGTTAATGACGGCCTTTTTCCCTAATCGCGGATCAGCAGACATAGCAAAACCTCCCACATTTTACCGTAGGAGGCTCCGTAATCAGCGCCTACGCACCGCCGGAATAACACCGGGAATACGTTGGCCTATCGTATGTCCTACCGTCACATTCAACGCTGACAAACGTTGATATAACGGGATTTTTTAGCGCGAATGCTGGTGAAGGGAATTGAACCCCCGGCCTACGCATTACGAGTGCGTTGCTCTACCCCTGAGCTACACCAGCGAACAGGCTTTGCTGTCCTGCCAAGCAAAAAATATTATAACTCTTCCAGCGGAAAACGCAAGCCCTTTTTCAGTAGTGAGTATGATAATTACATTTTGTTAAAAGGAAAAGAAGCGCCTTAAAAGGCGCTTCCATTAAATAAGAAGAGAGCTTTCGCAGTCCCCTTAAGTCGTGATACCTAAGAGAGCTTTCGCAGTCTTAGATATCATTTATATTAGTATTCGTCGACTTGCTTTAATTATACATGTCTTTTTGTACAAAGAAGAGCTTTCGCAATTCTTATGAGGTAGTTGATGCAGGGAAAGCTTACGCTATCACTACATAAAACATTTTAACTCAAACAATTTTCTATGTCAATGTACACTATGGAATTATTTTCAAGCCAAATCGTTCCTTTTTGTTACATCCTCCATCGTATGCTTGATTTTCAATCATATCAAGTAAACCATATGTCCTAAGTGGTTTACCGGAAAGCTTTCTATTCCACGTGTTTGGTAATAAGTCTGCAATCTGCAATCCTATTATGTTATCAGGTTTATAGCCGAAATTTATTGTACTAAGTCTTTTTTGTACAGTTTTATTACTGTAAAAAAGAGTTCCTTGGGCCATAAGATAATGGAAATGATATTGTAATTGTTGATCTTTTTGGTCTGGATCAGCATTAGTTGATTCTAAATAAATTGAACCTTTACCATCGTTCATTTCAAGATAGTGAACAAAATTCTCCATAATTATTTGAAGAGCAATGAAATACTTATCACGTCCATTAGTATATAAGCTTTGGCAGTCCTTCTCGTGAATGCTGACTCCAAACACTGGGAGATTATAATGCTTGAACATCCCAGTAATATCACCCCAGAAATTTTTAAGCACATCATTATCCTGAAAGACCTTAAATGGGGTGGCGGATTTATGTCTATTGATATCCATTTCGTGAATTATGACCTTTTCATCCCCAAAGTACTTATTCTTTATTGAATTGACATAAGGGATAATATCCATCTCATATTCGTTTTCTCCAATTGCAAATCCCATTAAGCTAAAATGATCAAAATGACCACCTGTGAGAATTTCATCTAAATAAAGCGTATATCTCTTCATTATTTTTATGGACACCCCTTAGATATATCCGATACCCTACCCCTGATATGCATCGGCTTAAACACTACTGCATTAGCCCCAGCCCGCGGAAATAATCCAGCGCGAGCTTTGCGCTTGCAAGGGAGGATACCTCATAGGCCTCTTGCTCTACAATATAGTAGAGAATTCCGCTCTGCTCCGCTATCTCAAAGACGCTCTGGAAATCGACCTCTCCCTTCCCGAGATCGGTCTCCTCCTGGTTTGCTCCGAAATCCTTAATATGGACCAGCGGAACACGGCCGGCGTACCGTGACACATAATCTGCGGGCCGGGCTCCGCCCCGGTGTACCCAGCCCAGATCAAACTCTGCCAGCATATGCTCTGCAGGAATCCGCTCCAGCCAGATATCGATGACCGCCTTGCCGTCAACTTTTGCGAATTCATAATCATGGTTGTGGTAGCCGTACTCCATCCCTGCCGCCCGGACCATCGCGGAAGCCTTCTCCAGGAATGGAATTATTCTTGTCACATCTTCGATGGAAGGGCTGGGCGGAAGCGGTGCCGACGGGGTGATTATATATTGCAGTCCGAGCTCTACGGCGTATTCAATCTCTTTGGCTAAGGCCTGTTCCATCTTATCCAGGCTGCTGAAGTCCAGTCCCACATGCGCCGAAGGCGCCGCAAGGCCCAGTTCATCCAGCCTGCGGCGCAGTTCCCCGGCAGCTACGCCGAAATAACCGGCGAACTCCACTGCCTGGTATCCCATCTCTGCCACCTTGCCCAGTGTGCCGAGGAAATCCCGCTCCGTCTGGTCCCGCAGTGTATACATTTGAATTCCGATCTGCTGCGTTGCTTCTGCCATGTAGAATCCGCTCCTTATCGTCATTTCTGATTAGATACTATATTCCCACTACTTTCCCTGTAGCTTACGCTCCACGGATTCGAGCTTGCTGCGGCTGGTGGAGATCTTGTCGCGCCGGTCATCGATCTTAAGCGAGGTGGAGACTCTCTGCGCCCCGGCGGTGAACGGCGACTCATGCAGCGCTTCTACCGCAGCCAGAATCCGCGCTACCGGTCCCTCAATAATCGTACCCATAGAAGTTAGCTCATAGGTAATGCCCTCCACCGTCTCCAGTACGCGCTGCATCTCGGCCACATAGCTGCTGAGACTGGTGCTGCCTGTCCCGATCGGAATAACGGTCACTTCGCCAATTGCCATTGTGATCTCCCTCCTAATGATCTGATGTGCCTGAGCCTCTTATTTATCCTCTTATTGTAACGCTTCGCCAGGCTCGCCACAAATCACCTGCCACCCTCTCTATTCTATTAATATCCGTCAAAATGATTACCAGGATTAGACGCACTCTATTTATGGATTCTTTGTGGCGTATTTTCGGAGATTTTATGAAACATTCAAGGCAAATTCATAGAAAAGTTGTGGATTACCTGTGGACTAACTGTGGATCAGCTGTGAGTAAAAGCGCCGAACCCGCTCCCCGTGCGGGATTGCAAAAAAACATTTACAAACACAATATATTGCGTTAGCTTTAATAGATAACAACAAAATATAGTAGAAACGGGTGTTTCACCCCTTGTAATAGAGGTGCGACTTAATAGGGAAGCGCGGTGCAAAACCGCTGCGGTCCCGCCACTGTAACCGGATGCTCCCAGGGCGCGATGCCCAGGGCCGCATTCTCCGGCTAATTGCCACTAAGGGGCGGAATAAGCCCCCCGGGAAGGCGCCGGAGGAGTTGCCGGAAGCCAGGAGACCTGCCTGTTTCGGTGGCACCGCTTAGACTCCTGCGAGGAACAGGGGAGGTGTCCGTATGCGGCCTGCAATAGCAGAGTTAGCCTTCCGTCAATCGGGCCATAGGCTGCCGATACCTGAGGACGATCGAGGATTATCTTCAGGTATCGGCTCTGCGGAATATACAAGAACGGGCGTAAGCTATCGCCCTGTGTCTGCTCGTATGTTCCACCCAGACCACAGGCAAATTTCCGCTTTCCGGAACTTTGCATCATGCATTCGGGCATTTCCGGCCTTCCCGGCCGGGGGTGCTTTTTTAACGCTTACAATACCCGAGAGGAGAGAGTTATATAATGACGCTGCTGGAGAAACGTTATAACGAAGGACAAGCTGCACAGGAGGATCTTTTAGAAGAGGTCATTCATCTGGGACGGGATATTATCGAAAGCCGGGATCTGGATCTGCTGCGCGAGAACGCCAACCTGAACGGGGAGAGCTTCTCCGGCAAAATGAGCAAGTTCGGCAGTGAATACTCCAAATGGTATGCCCGTAACTTCACCATGCCGCCACAGCTGGTACAGGCTACCCTGGATAATGTCGTCTATGTACATGACCTTGATCAGTACGCCATTGGAACCACGAACTGCATCTTCATTCCGTTTGAACGGCTTCTCCGTGAAGGCTTCAACACCGGCAACGGCAGCGTACGGCCTCCCAACTCGATTATGACGGCGATGTCACTGGTGGCGATTATTTTCCAGTCGCAGCAAAATGCGCAATACGGCGGCGTATCCGCCAACAAGCTGGATTATGATCTGGCCCCTTATGTGACCAAATCCTTCTCCAAGCTCTTCCGCAAAGGTCTGGAGTATTTCGAGGAGAATACAGAGGGTTCTGAGCTTGGGGAGATTACGATGAGCCGCAGCGATCTGGCTGAGCAGTATCCGCGTGCCTTCCGTTTCGCCCTGAAGGAGACGCAGAGCGAGACCCTGCAGGCCGCAGAGAGCATGGTACATAACCTGAATACGATGTCCAGCCGCTCCGGCGGCCAGATTCCTTTTACCAGCATCAATTACGGCACTTGCTCCTCACCAGAGGGCCAGCTTGTGATCAGTTCACTGCTGGCGGCCACGATGAACGGACTGGGCAGCGGGGAGACGCCGGTGTTCCCAATTCAGATCTTTAAATGTAAGCAAGGCATCAACCAGCAGCCGGGTGACCCTAACTATGAGCTGTTCCTGAAGGCCGCGGAGTGCTCGGCGCGCAGATTGTATCCGAATTTCGCCAATCTGGACGCTCCGCTGAACATGCAATATTACGATCCGGCTGACCCGGATACCGAGTTCGCTACGATGGGCTGCCGGACCCGTGTGCTCGGCGACCGCTTTGGACGTAACCACTGCTCCGGCAAAGGTAATCTGTCCTTCAACACGCTCAATTTGGTGCGTCTTGGACTGGCCCACGGTACGGTAACCGGCCGCCGCCTGGCTGCTGACGAAAAAGGGTTCTTTGACGACCTCAATCACTACATGGATATTGCGCTCGACGGTCTGCTGCACCGTTTCCGTATCCAGGCTTCCCAGAAGGCCAAAGCCTCCGATTTCATGATGCGTGAAGGCGTCTGGGAAGGCGGCGAGCAGCTTGCCCCCGATGACAGCGTAGGCGAGCTGCTGAAGCACGGCAGTCTGTCGCTGGGCTTCATTGGAATGGCAGAATGCATGAAAGCTATGTACGGTAAGCACCACGGCGAAGATATGGAGATTCACGCCAAGGCTGTAGCCATCGTCCGCCACATGCGTGAATATTGCGACCGCAAGAGCGAGGAGCTTAATCTCAACATCACCTTGTTCGCAACGCCGGCCGAAGGTCTCTCCGGCAAGTTCACCAAGATCGACCGCAAGGTGCTCGGCTCTATCCCTGGGGTAACGGACCGTGAATACTATACGAACTCGTTCCACATTCCGGTCTATTATGAACTAAGCGCAGCTAAGAAGATCAGCCTGGAAGCTCCGTTCCATGAACATTGCAACGCCGGAGCGATCTCCTATGTCGAGCTGAACGGCAACGCCCGGAGCAACCCGTCAGCCTTCGTCAAAATCATCAAATACGCGCTGGAGCAGGACATCAGCTACTTCAGCATTAACCATCCGATTGACCGCTGCTCCGCCTGCGGCTATGAAGGGGTCATCGGCACGAATTGCCCGACCTGCAATGCGCATGAAGATACCACTCATATCCGCCGTCTGCGCCGGGTTACAGGGTATCTGACCGGGGACTATCAGACCCGCTTCAACGCTGCCAAGCAAGCCGAAGTCCGGGACCGTGTTAAGCATCTATGAACATCTGCGGATATTACCCCGAATCGATCAATGAAGGGGAAGGCCTGCGGGCCGTCCTCTTCTTCAGCGGCTGCCGCCACCGCTGCCCGGGCTGCTTCAACCCGAAGACCTGGAATTTCAACTACGGGGAGGCCTTCACCCCGGAGCGGCGGCGGGAGATCATAGAAGAAATTGCAGGCAATCCGCTGCTGGACGGCTTAACGCTTGCGGGCGGGGACCCTTTTTTCTCGGCTGAGGAGGCTGCAGATTTCATTCATGAGCTGCGCGCCGAGCTGCCGGGCTTCCCGGTCTGGATCTATACCGGCTATACGTACGAGGAGCTTACGGCTTCTCCCGGTTCAGCGGAATGGAAGCTGCTGGCCTTATGCCAGGTGGTGATTGACGGCCGGTTTGTTGAGGCATTGAAGGATCTGACCCTCTCCTACCGGGGGAGCAGCAACCAGCGGATCATCGATATTCCGGCGAGTCTGGCGGGAGATATGGTGGTACTGTGGGAGCCGGAGCTGAGCTTTCAAGGGGTATAAAATTCATATACAAAAAGGCACTACACTCCCGCATTCGGGTAATGTAGTGCCTTTTGATTGTACGGGCAGCTGTAACCGGCAGCCTAACGTTATTCTACGGCTGCTGATTGCCCTGCCTTGCGCCCCACCTTATGCTCCGTCTCTTCAGCCAGCTCCTCCAGCACGCTGTTCAGGCGCAGCTTCAGCTCCTCCGCCAGCTCAACTACGCCCTGATCGTTACGCACCGCCTGGGAGTCTACGGCGTAGACGCCGCCAAGAATGTAGCGAGCGCCAAGCACGGACAATACCGGCTTCAGTGCATAGTCAATGGCGAGCAGATGCGCGAGACTTCCGCCCATGAAGAGCGGCAGCACGATTTTGCCGGCCAGCCCTTTTTGCGGCACCAGATCTAGGAAGGTCTTCAGCACTCCCGTGTAAGAAGCCTTATATACCGGACTGACGACGATCACCGCATCGGCTTCCGCCACGAGCCCGTTCGCCTTGACGATGGCTTCACTCTCGAACTTGGTGTGAATCAGATCCTCCGCCGGAAGCTCTGCCACATTGATTCGCTCCACTTCATACCCGCGCTCCCGCAAGGCACTCTCTGCATACTCAATCACGGCATTGATCCGGGACACCAGGGATGGCGTTCCGTTGATTACTACTATTTTGGCCATTTCCGCACCTCTTCCGTCCGCTATTATAGGATATGCCGGGCTACTGCACCGGACACTGATACTTCAAATTAGTAATAATCCTAGCAGAGTACAAGGAATATTGTCAAACCCCTCTTATGCTTGCAAACTGCTGCCCCTCTAGTTATAATAAACGGCAAACCTATATCCCGACCAGGCCAACGACCGGCATCCAACCGCGAGGCGTCTGCGACCGGAGCAGCTTCCTGTTCCCTAAGTTTACCGGGTTTCGCCCGTTACCGCGAAGACCAAAGAGGGCCTGATTCCGCGCTGCATAGCTGTTATACGCGAATGAGGTCAACCTGGGTGGCACCGCGAGCTGACGCTCCTCGTCCCATGGATGAGGGCGTTTTTTGCGTTTTTTTACCCACACTTAAGGAGCGGATGCAGATGCTGGATATGAATTGGATCAGGGAGAATGAGGACATTGTACGGAAGACGGCCGAGTGGAAAAGATTTAAGTTCCCCCTGGAGGAACTTCTGGAGTGGGATGACCGGCGGCGGCTGGCCCGCCGGGAGACGGAGCAGCGCCGGGCAGAGCGCAACGCGCTGACGAAGGAAGTGGAGCGTCTGCTGCGCCAGGGCGACGCCGAAGGCGGCGAGCGGGTGAAGGAGCAGGTGCGAGGTATCGGCAGCGAGCTCGCGCTGCTGGAGGCGGAGCTGGCGGAAGCGGAGCGGCGCTGCGGGGAGCTGCTGCTGGAAGCGCCGAATCCCGTGTCGGCGGATACGCCGATCGGACCGGATGACAGCGCGAATGTGGAGCTGCGGCGCCATGGCACGCCGCCGGTGTTCGGCTTCCGCGCGCGGGACCATGTCGAGCTCGGAGAGCTGCACGACATCCTCGACCTTCCGCGCGGCGTCAAGGCCGGCGGCCCCCGCAGCTATGTGCTGAAGGGAGCCGGTCTGCTGCTGCACCTCGCTGTGCAGCGGCTGGCCCTGGATGTGCTGATGCAGCGCGGCTTCACCGTCATGGATGTGCCCGTGATCGTCCGGCCAGAGGCCTTGGAGCGGACCGGATTCTTCCCCGGCGGCATGGATCAGACCTACGAGCTGACTGGAGAGAAGCGCTGGCTGGCCGGCACCTCGGAGGTGTCGCTGGTCTCACTGTACAGCGATGAGATTCTGGAGCTGGATCAGCCGCTGCGGCTGGCCGGGATGTCGGCCTGCTTCCGCCGCGAGGTTGGCTCGGCGGGCCGCGATGTGCGCGGGCTGTACCGGGTCCACCAGTTCTCGAAGATCGAGCAGGTGGTCATGTGCAAGAACGATCCGGCAGAATCGGAGCAGATGCTCCAGGAGATTCTCGGCAATGCCGAGCATATTCTTCAGCTGCTGGAGCTGCCCTACCGGGTAGTTGCTGTCTGTAGCGGAGACATGGCGATGAAGACCCATAAACAGTATGACATCGAGACCTGGATGCCGGGCAGAGAAGCTTACGGGGAGACCCACTCGGCTTCCAATCTGCTCGACTTCCAGGCCCGCCGCTCGGGCATCCGCTACCGTGATGAAGACGGGCGGCTGCAATACTGCCACACCCTGAACAACACAGCGGTGGCCACTCCACGCATTCTGATTCCGCTGCTGGAGAATCACCAGCAGGAGGACGGATCGATCTATATCCCGCAGGCGCTGCAGCCTTATATGGGCGGGGTGGAGCGGATCGAACACAAGTAATCTCACCTTAACCACCACCGGCTACTCATCCGCCCACTTTTGGGACACCCGGCGAATTCAGGGGCATTAGTGCCCCTTTTTTGTTCACTTCGGGCTTCATGCAGCCCACACACCTTCCCGCCAACACATCATATTCGGTTTTCCGCTTACATTTCACTCACGTGCCTCCACACCACCCAATGCTCATTTTCATGCGTTAGTTGTGCCTTCAAAGACATGTTTGTTTGCGCATACAATCCAAGCTCATTATTCCGGTGATTCAAAGACTGCCGCTTAACCTCAACTCTATGTGCACCCTATCCACAACAGACGAAAATTATAATTTCCTAAGCAACAAAGAAACGGCTCTCCTCCTTTATAGGAAGAATAGCCGTTTTCAGCATAAAAGTAACATGCAGTTTACATAGTTTCAGAAAATGTAGCTAACTTCATCTAAAACACCTTAAAATTTTATACATCTCATCATTTCCCTCTACGTTTTTATGCGATTTTAACAAATATTGCCGAAAAATTGCACTAGATTCATATTATCTCTATTATAATAGAGTACGAATGATATTTTATGGGGAGGTATACTCACATGAAACTTTCTTCACAATGCAAGAAGCCGCTCAGTCTATTCCTGGCGGTAGCATTGCTATTAACCGGGATCTTCCCGGGATTGTCTACAGGCTCAGGGACGGCCTCGGCAGAGCCGATTATAGCAGCCGATAGGGTTGCGGCCACTGCGGCCACTCAAGCTCCCCCGGTTACTGCATCCCCTGCCTCAGGCACTAAGATCGCTACAGGATCAAAGATTACTTTAAACACCTCCGTAACGGCAAGCGTGTACTACAGCGTCTACGCCAACAAGAGTACTACAGCAGAAGTGGCAGAGCAGTTGTATACTGCCCCAATCACCGTTCACTCCGATATTACCTCTCTTAAGATTACAGCTTATGCCTCATTATCCGATTCTGAGAAAGGTCCAACATCCACTTTTGAATACAGCGTCGCCCCTGCACTGGCAGGTCTTAAGATTAACCAGATTCAAGGCGCAGGACATATCTCCCCTTACGTGGATGCTATGGTCACTGAAGTCAAGGGAATTGTTACCTACATTAAGGATGCTGACAGCTTCTACATCCAGTCTGCAGCCGCTGATATGGATACTGATATCAAGACCTCGGAAGCCATCCAAATCTATCAGAAGGGAAAAAGCAGTGCCGTTAAACCAGGCGATGCTGTCACGGTAGACGGAGTTGTCAAGGAATTTGGCCGCACCGGACAATTATCCACCACACAGATTACCGCCAGCCAAACCACGGTTGTCAGCAGCGCTAATCCGCTTCCGGCCCCAACCCTGCTGGGTACTGGCGGACGTCTCATCCCAACGGCTGTAATCGATGATGATGGCCTGAATCCGGCCAAATTCGAGCCAGCCACCGATGCCATCGACTTCTATGAGAGCCTGGAAGGCATGCGTCTGGATCTTGCCAAGCCGACCACGGTGGGCCCGGCAGTCTACTATGCTTCCAGCAGTACCTTTGAGATTCCGGTAGTGACCGTCAACGGTACGGGCAACACGACTGAAGTAACTTCCCCTGCCGGTGGACTGGTACTGACGGGTGCCGACTTTAACCCGCAGCGCCTGATTCTCTCGGTGAAGACTGCCCCGGTGCTCACTACAGGCCAGCAATTCTTGGGCAATATCACCGGTATTCTGACTTATGATTTCGGCAAATTCCTGATTTCTACGGAAACAGGCGGCCTGCCAGACGTCTCCCCAAGCAAGCTGAAGAGAGAAGTGACCTCGCTCTCCCCGGGAGATGCGGATAAGCTGAACATCGCTTCTTTTAACATTGAGAACTTCTCCCAGCAGAATGATCCGGCCAAAATCACCAATGTCGCCAAGGATATCGTGGTCAATCTCAAAACACCGGACATCATCGGCCTGACAGAAGTGCAGGATAATGATGGAACCGGCAAAGGCGGTACGGATGCCAGCGAGAGCTACAAAGCGCTGATTGCTGCCATTAAAGCTATTGACGGCGGCGCATCTAACTATGGATACACGGATATCGAACCGCAGAACAATCAGGATGGCGGCGTTCCAGACGGCAATATCCGTTCCGGCTTCCTGTACAATATGAACCGTGTCTCGCTGAAGTCAGGCACACCGGGTACAGCCACTGATTCTGTAAGCTATACCGCAGGCTCCGGCCTCAGCCTGAACCCTGGACGCATTGATCCGGGCAATGAAGCCTTCAAGGAGTCGCGCAAGCCGCTGGCTGCCGAGTTCATCTTCGAGGGCAAAGAGATTATCGTCATTGCCAATCACTTCAACTCCAAGAGCAGCGACAACTATCTCTTCGGTTCCGTTCAGCCTCCGGTCTTCTCGACTGAAGTTCAGCGGGCCAAGATCGCCAAGGTAGTAGGCAGCTTCGCTGAGGATGTGCTTCAGAAGAACCCTGATGCCAATCTTGTCGTGCTCGGCGATCTGAATGACTTCCAGTTCTCAGACACGCTGAATATCCTCAAGGGCAGTGCGCTTACGAATCTGGTAAACAACCTGCCGCTGAATGAACGGTATTCCTACAACTTCCAGGGCAACTCCCAGACGCTGGATCATATCCTCGTCAATAACCGGCTGGCTTCTGCCAGCAAGCTTGATATCGTGCATATTAATGCCGATTTTGCAGATCCGGGAGATTATCCGAAAGGCACTGTATCTGATGCAGACGGCATCCGAATCAGCGACCATGATCCGCTGCTGGCACAGATTGACTTCGGTACGACAGATTTCAATCTGCGCGTCTTGCATACCAATGATACCCATAGCCATCTGGAGAATATCACCAAGCGTACCTCTGCCATCAGCAGCGAACGGACAGGCAATACGGTGCTGCTGGATGCGGGGGACGTCTTCTCCGGAACGCTGTATTTCAACCAGTTCAAGGGTCAGGCAGACATCAAGTTCATGAATAATATCGGCTATGATGCGATGACCTTCGGCAACCATGAGTTTGACATGAATAAGGAGAATCCGGAAATCCTGCGGAATTTCGTGACGGCGGCCAAGTTCCCGTTCGCCAGCTCCAATATTGATTTCACCACCAAGAATAGTGAGCTTGCTGATCTCTATCACGAGATGACTGGTATTCTTGAGACCGATGAGTCCAAAAGCACAGCCAAAGACGGTCATATCTATCCTTCCGTCATCAAGGACGTGTATGGAGAGAAGATCGGCATCTTCGGTTTGACGACTGAGGATACTGTAGGCCTCGCGTCTCCTGGCGACAAGATTATTTTCAAAGATCATGTAGAAAGCGCGAAGCGGACCGTCCAGGCGCTCGAAGCCCAGGGCATCAACAAGATTATCGCCGTCACCCATCTGGGGTACACCGTGGATCAGGAGCTGGCCAAAACTGTTCCGGGGATCGACATTATCGTCGGCGGACATTCCCACACGAAGATCGACAACCCTCCAACTCCTGTGGTGATTGCAGGTACGGACAAGAAGGTCCTGATTGTACAGACCGGAGAATACAGCCAGTTCCTCGGTGAGCTTGATGTTACCTTCGATAAGAACGGTGAGGTTAAAGCCTATCAGGGGAAATTGCTGGATGTTAACCTGTTCGGTGAAGACCCTGCTGCCAAAAAAATGCTAGCCCCGATTGATGCTGAGCTGGCAACGGTCCGCAACCAGGTTGTAGGCTACTCTGATGTAGATCTCTACACTCACCGCATCATCGACGGAAAGTCTGTCCGTGTTGTTCGTAAGGAAGAGACACCCATCGGCAATATGATCGCCGACAGTATTGCGGAAAAGGTTACGGAGCTGATGCCAAGCTTCGTGTCAGCCTCTGACCTCGCCTCCATCAAGGGCGTTGTTGCCATCCAGAATGGCGGAGGTATCCGCGAAGCCATCAATACAGGCGATATCACCATGGGCGAAGTGCTGACGACACTGCCGTTCGGCAACGGACTTGCAGCTCTGAAAGTCACCGGTGCAGAGATCATCTCCTCCCTGGAGAACGCAGTAAGCGGCCTGGCTTCTGACCAGGGGCGGTTCGCCCATGTCTCGGGGATGAAATATTCGTATGATTCCACCAAGAAGCCGGAGATTATCGATTCATTAACCGGCAAGGTCACGCAAGCGGGAGAACGCATAATCTCCGTAGAAATCAAACAGGCAAACGGCTCTTACCTGCCGATTGATCCGGCAGCCTATTACATTCTGTCTACGAACTCCTTCATGGCAGGTGGTGGAGACTTCTACCGCGCGCTGGCTTCAGCCAAGGCGGATGGACGTTATTATGAACTGGGTCTTCCCGACTTCGAAGTCCTGCTGGCCTATCTGAAGAAGCATAAACCGGTGACTTCGAGCGTCGAAGGACGGATCACCGATCTGATGGGCGCCGTTCCAAGTCCGACTATTACTCCAACCCCGGCACCAACTACCAATCCGGGCGGATCTAATCCGGGTGGAACCGGGGGTACTACCCCGACAGCCACTCCGCTTCCAAGTCCGGCAGCCACCACAGGAGTACCGCCGCAGGTAACGACGTTTACTGCAGCGGATCTCACCGCTCAGCTTGCAGCCTTGCCTGCCGGTACGAATGAGCTGAAGCTCCCGCTCACGGCTTCAGCAGGCGGCGCACAGGCTGTGCTGCCAGGCAGTGTCCTAGTGCAGCAGGCGGCGGCACATCCGAACACAGTGTTGACCTTCATCTCTACCGGCGGTGCTTCCTATTCCCTCCCGCTGAGTCTTATTAACGGAACGGCTCTAGCCGCCCAGCTTGGCACCAGTGATTTCACAATTACCGTATCATTGCTTCAGGCAGATACCTCTGTACTGGACAGCCTGAACAAGGCCATCGCCGCACAGGCAGGTACGATCACCGTTGCTGCACCCGTCATTGAATTCAGCGTCAGTGCCCAGGCAGGTACGTCAAGCGTGCCGCTGAACAGCTTCGGCAACACTTATGTGAAGCGGACAATCACGGCCACTGGTGCACTTGATGCCAAGGGTGCGACCGGTGTCGCCTTTGACCCGGCCACAGGCAAGCTGTCCTTCGTGCCCTCGGTCTTCGCTAGTCCGGCAGACGGACATACGCAAGTAACGATTAAGCGCAACAGCAACAGCTATTATACTGTGGTGAAGTCGTCCAAAACCTTCGGTGACACTACCGGGCACTGGGCACAATCCGCCATTGAACTGCTGGCCTCGAAGCTGGTGATTACCGGCACCAGCAGCACCGCTTTCTCGCCTGCCGAGTCTATAACACGGGCAGAGTTCGCGGCACTGATCACCCGTTCCCTGGGCCTTGCCCCGGCAGCAACAGGAACGGCCTTCAAGGATGTTAGCGCAGGCGCATGGTACACAGAGGCTGTGCAGACAGCCGCTGCCGCAAACCTGATTACCGGATATACGGATGGCAGCTTCAAGCCAGGCAGTCCGATTACCCGGCAAGAGATGGCAGCCGTCCTGTCCAAAGCTATGAAATACACCGGCAAGACCGTGACGACCGATCCGGCTGTATTGGCTAAATTCCGCGATGCCTCAAGCATCCCGGCCTGGTCTAGAGCAGCGGTAGCAGAGATCGCCGCCGCTGGCATCATCCAGGGAACCCCTGATGGTGCGTTCGCTCCGGCGAAGCTGGCTACCCGTGCAGAGGCGGCTACGATGCTGGAGAAGACCCTGAAGTCGCTGCAATTCATTAACTAACGCACGCTACAGCGTTATACGAGATTTAAATCAGTAAAGGCGGTTCCCAAGGCGCATGATGCGCTGCGGGAACCGCCTTTTTTTGTGAAGCAAAGATTACTCCTCCGCCAAAAAAGAATCATTTGCCAATGAGGAAATGTTCGTTTATGATAAAACTAATATAAGTTCTATATTTATAGAACAATTATCTCAACTACACCAGAAAACCAGAAAGCAGGAATTCCTTATGGATTATAAAGTAACCGTAGACTTCGCGCCTATCTATGAATGCATTACCAGCCTGAACGCTTTTATCGGCAAGCAAAATCATACGGCTATGGATGCCGGGACCTCCTGGGTCCGCCAGGTCCAGACGCAGTTCGCCCCTGTCATGCTCCAGCGCATGAAGGAGGTGCTGAAGCTCACCGATAATTTCAGTCTCTCCCCCTACATCTGGAGCTGTCCCGGAGAACGTACGGTGGAGGAATTTCTGCATTGGTTCGAGGGGCTGTCTCCGGGAGAGCTGTACGACATTGCCGGGCGGTTCGGGCAGAATGTGCCTGCGAATCTTGCCGGGCTGCGGGATGTTGCGGCTGAAGTGATCCGGGTGTGGAATGACAGCTATTTCAGCAGCATTGATCCGGCCATTATTGAAGGGCTGCGGCAGGAGGCCAGTGCACGGGCAGCGATGCTGGACGGCACGAATGATATGGCCGTCTACGAGGCAGCTACCGAAGGGATGCGGCTGTATCCGCCTAAGACGCTGAAGCAGGTTGTTATCACTCCGCAGTATCATGCCCGACCGCTGGTCATCTCCTCTCAATATGATGAGTTTGTGTTCACCAGCTACTCCTGCGATGCGCTCCCTGCTGAAGAAGGACGGCCCGCTGCCGCGCTGCTGCGGCTTACCCGGGCGTTATCGGATGAGACCCGGCTGTTCATTCTCCGGCAGCTTACCGGCAGTCAGATGAGTTTCACGGAGATTGTGAAGGCGGTCCAACTGTCCAAAAGCACGATTCACTACCACCTGATCGCGCTGCGCGCAGCAGGTCTGGTCATCGTTCACACCAGCGGCAAAAGTGTCTCCTACAGCCTGCGGCTGGAGGCGCTGGACGATCTGCCTGGACATATTGAGGACTATCTGAAGGGGTGAGCGGGTTGCAGAAACGGAGCTATTACGGATTGTTATCCACAGTTTCACTCAGCGCCTTCGGCGATGCCTTTGGGCTGCTGGCCATGGAGTGGCTGGTCTATGAGCTGACTGGCTCCAAGGTAGCGATGGGGGCGCTTGCGCTCAGCTCCATGATTCCCGAGCAAGTGCTGCGCCTGCTCGGCTCGCCGCTATCCGACCGGCTGCCCCGCGTGCGGTTCATGGCCTGCCTCGCCGTGCTGCGGCTGCTGGCGCTCCTGCTTCCGCTCGGCATGGGCCTCGCCGGGCATCTCCAGCTCTGGCAGCTGTTCGCTGCTGCCAGCCTGAGCGGCGCCTGCTCCGCGCTGTTCCTGCCGACGGCCATGGCTGTCATCCCCGAAATCACCGGGACCGGCAAGCTGATGCGCGCCTTCGCGATCATTGACGGCTGCAAGGGCGCTGCCGTGCTGCTCGGACCGGCGCTTGCCGGCATCCTGACCGCGGCCAGCGGCGCCTTGCCGGCGCTCGGGGTCAACGCCGTCTGCTATATGGCTGCGATTGCCATGCTGCTGTGGCTGCCCCGGATGGGCAAGCCAGCCGGGCCGCCTGCTGCTGCTGTCTCCGTGTCCGGCTATCTGCGGGAGGTGGCCGAAGGCTTCTCGTTCTACCGGCGGTTCCCGGCCATGCTGACGATCATGATGATGGCTGCCGTCAGCAATCTTAGCTCCACAGCCATATGGACGATGATGGTCCCTTATGTCCGCGAAGTGCTGCACCGCGATGCGGCGGCTGTAGGCACGCTGTCTACAGCCTCTGCGCTTGGGTATCTCACCGGACTCGGGGTCATCTCCATCATGGGCGAGATTAAGCAGCGGCGCGCTGTCATGCTGGGCAGCCTAGGCTTGTCGGGCATCGTCACCATGCTGTGGGGCTTCATCCCCAGCTATGCCTTTGCCTTGTTCGCCGTATTCGCCGCCGGACTGATGGGGCCCTTCTTCAGTTCCTTAAGCTCCTCTCTGCACGGGCGGCTCGTGCCCGGTCAGCTTCAGGGCCGGGTCAACTCGGTCCGATTCCTGATTGGCGGGAGCCTGTCGCCGATTGGCGCTTTGGCAGCCGGTACGGTCGCTGAGCTGTATGGGGTTCCTCTTCTTTTGCTTGCCGCAGGCCTGCTTCCGGTGCTGTACGCCGGAGTGGCCCTGCGCCTGCCCGGCCTGAAAGCGCTGGACGGCGACCTGTCTGTGCTGGAGCAGCGGGACCGCCAGCGCCAGGAGGCTGCGCTGTCGGGCAATATATCTATGTAGATGGACCTCAAGGAGCAAGTATTGTTGCGCTTCGTGAAAGATCTCCGCGCAAGCCGCCCCTATCGAGCCGCAGTGTTGCACTTTATGCAGGATTTCACTAAATTTGTTACTGGTTACGGCGAATTGTTGCAACTTTTGCAGGAATTAGGGCGATTCGGGGCTAGCGGGAGCTGCATTGTTGTATTTCGTGCAGGATTTCCGCCCAGGCCGCCCCTATCGAGCCCCAGTGTTGCACTTTATGCAGGATTTTTCTAAATTTGTTACTGGTTACGGCACATTGTTGCAACTTTTGCAGGATTTCGGGCGATTCGAGGCTAGTGGGAGCTGCATTGTTGTATTTCGTGCAGGATCTCCACGCATGCCCCTACGCCATCCCACCCGCCCCCACGCCAAACAGGCGATGCCATATGCGCATCGCCTGTTTATCGTAACTGCACCTGCTGTGCTGCTATCCACTAACTGCTACTCAGGACTCCAGGCCGCCCTGAGCGGTCACGTAATGACTGGTATCTCCGTGCAGCACAATCTCCGGCACGCCGCCAATAATATCAATTCTGCATAGGCAGGTAGGGTGGATGTAGGGCAGATCCCACAGCTTCTCCATGGCCCGGTCTTCAAAATAAGCCATCAGCACCTTCACTACTACCGTATGGGTGGCAATGAGTATCGTGCCGCCTTCGTGCAGGTCTGTGAGCTCACGCAGCTTGCCGAGCGCACGCTCCTGCACGGCGGCGAAGGTCTCGCCACCCTGGATGCTGAACAGCGCCGGGTCGCTCCAGAACAACTGGTGCTGCTCCGGGTACTGTTCTTCCAGCTCACAAGCCTCCCGGCCTTCCCAGACGCCGAGGTTAATCTCTTTGAATTCATCATAGGCGGTTAGCGGGATCTCCCGTCCGCCCCGGATAATCTCAGCCGTCCGCAGCGCCCGGGGGCTGGAGCTGGCATAGACCGCGTCCAGATGGACATCCAGCAGGCTCTTACTCAGCCACTCTGCCTGCTGGACGCCAAGCGGCGTAAGCGGCGAATCCTGATGGCCCTGCATCCGCTTCTGCACATTCCATTCCGTCTGTCCGTGTCTTGTAATATACACCGTAGTAGTCATGAATTCCGATTCCCCTTTACCTGGTATGTATCGATAATTACCTGCGGCTGCGCTCCAGCCACTTCACCCCATAATCGACAATCTCCCGCTGCGGGACCAGCTGCGCCGCCGACGCTGCAATGAAGCCCTTGGCAATCCGCCCGGTCTCCTTATCAAAGTCCGCGCCAAGCTGAGCGAAATCATCCGAATTCCAGTTGTAATCACTGAACTCCACCCATCGCCGGGCACCGTCCACCAGCATCGGAGCACCTGCGATCACTTCCTGCTTCCCGGCATAATCCGCACGGTGCTCTGCCAGATGCAGCGAGGTGTTGTTCCCATGGTCTACGCCAAGCAGCAGCACGCTTCCCCCAAGCTCATAGAACCGGGCCAGCGGCGACCGCTCTCCGAAAGCATATTCCAGTCCATGGCCGTCAATAATGACATCCCGGTGCTTCCCCCAGGCGGCAAAAGAATCAATCGGATGGCTGCTGCGCCGCACGCCCCGCTGCTTGCGGAAGCAGTCCGGGATAATCCCCATGCCGCGAAGAGGTGTCAGGTCCGGGTCGTACGCCGGCATATGCTCCCGGATCTCCGGCCACCAGGCCTCCGGCACCGGCGGTCTGCTCCAGCCTGACGGATCGGTCAGATCCGCGGATTGCGTCGGCATCACCAGCGTCCCTTCCTCGCCCAGCACCTGCTCCAGCGCCAGGATCACGGCAACCGGTCCGCCTGCCACCCATTGCCCGAGTGATTTGAAGGAGGAATGCAGGAGCAGTGTCATGCCTTCCTGAACGCCCAACTGCCGGAAGTCTGCGGCCAGCATATCCACCGTAATCAGTGTTCCTTGTACTTCCTCCAATGTAAGTAACCTCCTAGCCTTTCATCTCTCCTATCATAGACCAGAACCGGCAGCGTTGCCACCCGTCCCTTCTATTTCACCCGCTATCATTCCTGCATCTACTCCAGCCCTAAGACTCCTTATCCTCAGCCTGGCCGGGATAACGCCCCATCAGCAGCTTCGCCCGGTATTCCCCGGGGGAGATGCCCTCCAGCTCCTTGAATACCCGCGCGAACTGCTTGCTGTTCTCGAAGCCGACGGATTCGGAGACGGAGGCCAGCTTGACCCGGTTATCGGCCAGCAGCTCTTTGGCGTGGCGGATGCGGACTTTTTTGAGATACAGCACGAAGCTCTCCCCGGTATAGGCCTTGAACGCCTCGCTGAAATAAGAATAGTTGAGGGACACATAATTACTGACCATCGCCATGTTCAGCGGACGGGCATAATTCGCTTCGATATACGCCAGCGCTTCCTCCATATCGGCATGCTCCGTATGAGCGGATTTGATGCCTATAATATAATCGTTAACGCTCAGGAGCAGATGCTCAAGCGCACGGTAATAGTCGTGGAAATGGCGGAAATTATGCAGGTTGCCTACTAGGCGGTAGAGCTTCAGCACCTCCACCGAAGCTTCGCCATGCGTACGGAACACCTCATCCAGTACACGTTCATTCATACTCCGCCCTACATTCTCCAGGTAACTCAGATCCAGCCTGAGCAGATGCTCCGTCTGGAAAATAACGCCAAGCAGCGCCTTGATCTCCTTCTCCCGCCCGGTTCCCAGCATATTAAGCAGCTTCCGCAGCTCCTCCTCCGGGAGCGGGAAGCTCAGCCGTCCAGCCTGAATATCCGTATAGTCCACGAAGCTGGCCTGCGGCGATAGAAAGGTATATTGCAGCGCCCGGCAAGCCTCCAGATAACAGGTGCGGAACTGCTCCGCACTGTGACTCTCTCTGCTGATTCCGAGCAGCAGCCGCGTAAGCTCCTTGGATTCGGCCTTCTTTACCAGCTCCAGGAAGCTCTCCCCCTCTCCGACAAGCACCAGCTTCCCGTCCCCGTCCGTCAGGATCTCCGTGAATTTGTGCTCCAGCGGTCCGCCCAGCTGCTCCAGCAGCCCCTGCACCTCTCCAGGCTTCATCCGTGTACCGTCACTGTGATGATAGTTCAGCACCCCAACTGTAAAAGGCAGCGCAAGCCCCGCAAGCTCCTCCTCCTGAGCCGCCGATACCTCGCCCTCCTGCTGCATCAGGAGGCTGCGCAGACGGGCCGCCCGCAGCTCGCGGCGGTAGCCCTCTGCTTCCTGCAACTGCTTATGGCTGCTCGATTCCCGCTCCGCCCCTTCACTGGCAATCCGCTCGAGAATCTCGAACAGCTCCTCGCGGCGGATCGGCTTCAGCAGATAATCCTTGACGCGGTAGCGGATCGCGCTTTTGGCATATTCGAAATCATCATGGCCGCTGAGAATAATCACAGCCGGAGCTCCGCCCGCCCCTGCTTCCGCAGACAGCCGCGCCAGCAGCGTAATCCCGTCCATAATCGGCATCCGGATATCGGTGATAATCACATCCTGCCGCTCCTGCTTGTACTGCTCCAGTGCCTCTGCACCGTTTCCCGCCATCGATATATTGTAGACCGACGGATATTCCCGTTCGATCATCACCTTCAGACCTTGACGGATCATTCTCTCATCATCCACAATCATCAGATTTGTCATCGCTGATTATCCCCCGTCAATAGAACTTTGGGCAGAGACATGTACACCGCTGTCCACTTCCCTGCTTCGCTCTGCACTTCCAGCCCATAGGCTTCCCCGTAAAAGAGCTGCAGGCGCTGATGCACATTGCGCAGCCCGACGCCTCCCGCCTTATAGCCTCCGCTGCTGATCCCGGAAGCGTCCGCTCCAGGCTCTTCCTTCGCATAGATCGCCTCATGCAGCTCCACCAGCCGCTCCTGCGTCAGCCCCAGCCCGTTATCGCGCAGGACAATGAAGATATCCCCCTCCGCCTCTGAAAGCTCGATCTTCACAATCCGGTCCTTTAACTCTACACCGTCTGCATTCCAGGCATGCTTCACGCTGTTCTCTACAATCGGCTGCAAGGACATCTTAAGCACCTCCACTTCCAGATAAGCGCTGTCAATATGAAGCTCCAATTGAATGGTGTGTTCGAACCTGATATTCATGACCTCTATATAATTCTCGATATGGCGGAGCTCGTCTCTCAGCTTCACATATTCCCCGGTCCACTTGAAATTATAACGCATCATTCCGCCCAGGCGGGTCAGTGCATCCGAGATGGTCCGCTGGTTCTCAATTTCGGCCAGCATCTTGATATTCTCCAGCGTATTGTAGAGGAAATGGGCATCAATCTGATTATGCAGAGTCCGCAGCTCTGCCTCCTTGGACAGCGCCTGCTTATAGACCGCCTGGGCAACCAGCGTATTGATCGTATTCATGAGCTTGGAGAAATGATGCGCCAGCTCTCCGACCTCTCCTCCCCCGCTAACCTTAATACTGCCATATGGCTCGCCCCGGCGCACCTTTTTCATCGTCTCTGTCAGGCGGCGGAGATTCTTGAGAATGAATGCATTCAGCACATAGGTAATCGCCGTAACCAGGAAAATAAAGCCGATATTCACCCCGATAATCAAATTACGGGTCCGCGAAATATCCTTCATCAGGCCTTTCATCGAGACCACCGTGACCAGGGAGGCATCAATTTGCTCCACCGGCGCTTGAATCAACAGGTACGAATTGCCGTTCTCCTTGTAATCCATCTCCCATTCCCCGGTCTTGCGGTAGACGGACAGCCGCTCCTTGATCGCTGCGCTCAGCCCGGAATCAGTGGTCAGGAAGGAGTTATCTGTACGCGTGAACAGATTCAGCGCATCATCGACAATGACCATCTGGGATTCGTTATCCTGCACAGAGGTATAAGTCTTGGGCGTGAACTTGCTCAGCAGCATATCTACCTGAACCATCCCGATATGATTCCCTGCCGGAATACTGATCTCCCGCAGCACAGATACCTTCGGCTGACCTTCCCCGGCTCCTCCCGAGAAACGCTGCATCAGATCGATGTCCGTATTCTGAAAGGACCAGAGATTCCGCCTTCCTTCCAGTCTCATGGCCTGCTGGAACCAGGGCTCCATGGAGACCCGGGATTCACGGAAAATAACCGGCCACAGCTCATACACATTCGGACTGGCAGAGAACAGATACAGATGCTCGATGTTGGGGTTATTGAACTGAATCTGGCTGAAATTCAAAAAAGTAGTCGTATTGAAGTCGATCAACTCGCCCAGGGTCGGATCATCCTCACTGATCAGGTAATCCCGCACGCTTTTATCGTTATACGCCATCTGAAGGGCCCGTTCCATCGCCTCAATCTGGTTAAGTACATGCATTCGCTCCATTTGCAGCAGATAGCTGTTCTTCTCGATGGAATCCCGCATATAGGTGTTGTTGATTTCCTGATACGAATAGAAGGACACCAGCAGGCTGGGTCCCAGAATAATGAAGATATAGGCCGCGATCAGCCGGCTCTGCAGTGACCTCCGCCCCCACCAGTAGTGGAAGGAGTGCCATAATGCTCCTGTTCTCTCTCTCATGCTCACCTCTTGAAAATAGCCCAAAAGCCCGCAGTATGCGGGCCAATGGGTCTTATATTTAAAAACTTACATTCCGAGTTTTTTCTTGTTCTCTTCATATTTCGTCTGGCGGTAAGCATCGAAGGTCGCTTGACCTTCCTTTTCCTTCTTCGCAATATATTCCGTCCAGATCTTGTCGAATTCCGCATCGGAATCAGCCATCAGCAGCTTCGGCATCGTTTTGCCGCGGAGCTGTTTCAGCTTGGTGGCAACAATGCCTTCCGGTGAGTTGCCCGTAGGATCGATTAACTGGAACTCCGAAGTATTGATCGATTTGCCTTTGGTCCAGTCTTCCAGTTGCTTGAATGGCTCAACGGATTCCGGCTTCCACTGGTCGGTGATATTCGTATTTTGCATCATCCAGAAAGTAAAGGAGGAGCCGAATTGCTTATCGAAGGCTGCACGGTCGGAGTTCATGAGCTTCAGCGCTTCGGGCAGGAACTGGTCCTTGCCGTCAATTGTATCATAGCCGACCCCTTTTTCGCCCAGATAAAGATCCTTATTGCCTTCCTCACTGTTCAGATAGCTGAGGAATTTGATCGCACGCGCCTTATCCTTAACATCCTTCGAGATCAGGGTTACTGTCCAGCCGGAGATCCCAGGGCCGTTCAGTGCAGGCTGATCCATCTTGGTGTTGGCCGGACCGTCTACTGCAATGTAGACCTGATCAGGGTTCTTCTGGAAAATAGTGCCGAGCTGGGAAGCAAAGTCTGTACGTTGATAGAGCATGGCGAAGTAGCGGCCCTGTACGATCTTTTCTTCCATTTGAGCACGCTTGTCAATGAAGATATCCTTCGCAAGCAGTCCGTCCTGGTTCGCCTGACGGAGGGTCTTCATCCAGCGGACATACTCAGGGTCCGTCTCACGGTCGTAGACCTTGCCGTCTTTTTCCCAAGGAATGTTCAGGAAGTTCTGAATGTAGCCTTCAAGGGAATCATTTCCATTCTCAGTGAACTCATGCAGACCGAGCGGAATCAGTGGCTGTCCGTTCACTTCAGGGAATTTCTCCTGGGCTGCCTTCAGGGCGCCGAGGAAGCCTTCAGGTGTGCGCATATCCGGGCTGCCGATCGCTTCATAGATATCCTTGCGGACCGCGAAGGTCTGGTTCGAAACATAAGTATCGCCATACTTCTCGTAGTCGGCAGGAGAAGAGGAAGAGTTAGGATAGCCGTAGACGTTGCCGTCCGGCTGAGTGTACCAGCCCAGCTTATCTTTATCCGAGACCTTGAAGAAGTACGGGTCATATTCCTCAGCCAGCTTGTTCAGCGGAAGCACCAGCTCGCCTTCCACCATTTTTTTGATCGCATCTTCCCAGTAGCCGAGCGTGATTAAGTCAGGCAGCTTGCCGGAAGCAATCAGCGTATTCAGCTTTTCATTCTCATTGCCGGCAGGAACGATGAAGTTAAGGTTAACGCCGGTCTTCTTGGTAATATATTGCGAAGTCGGGTCAACGCCCCACTTGTTGGCGAACCAGGCAAAGTTCAGATACCAGTCGAAGGTAATCGGTGAAGTATCGCTTTTCCAGCCCGGCTCATCAGCGTTCAGTGCAGGTGCTGCTGTTTCTGTGGCTGGTGCTTTGGTAGCCTCCGCATTCGCCGGTTTATTGCTCCCCGTTGCGTTATTGCTGCTGGAGCAGCCTGCCGCCAGGGAGGTCAGCATTAGTCCTGCTGCGAGCAGCAGACCCATTTTCTTTGGCTTATGTTTCATGACCATTTGTTTACCCCTTTTCTAGAAAATAATAATTATAAGCTCAACCCCGTTGCCCATAAGACACCCGGGCGCTGGAGGAGTTACCTGGTAGCAAGGAGATGATTAGCCCTTGATGGAGCCGATCATCATGCCTTTGACAAAATAACGCTGCAGGAACGGATAGACGAATACGATAGGCAGCGTAGTGACAACCATGGTTGCCAGCTTGATGGACTGGGAGGTTACCGACCTTGTTGCCGCGTTACCCTGGACAGCCACCATCATTGTATTGGAGCTTGACTGGGCGACTACACGGAACAGATACGTCTGAATCGGCTGCAGGTCCACATTGTTGATATAGATAATTCCGGCAAAATAATCATTCCATTGATACACGCCGTGGAACAGCGCAATGGTCGCAATGACCGGCATGGAGACCGGAAGGACGATCCGCAGGAAGATGGACCAGTCGTTGGCCCCGTCAATCCGGGCCGCCTCTTCCAGACCATCTGGAATCTCCCGGAAGAAGGTCATGAAGATGATGAGATCGAAGAAGCTGAACATGACCGGAATGATATAGACCAGGAAGTTATCCAGTAGATGAAGATCGCGGTTCAGCAGGAAGGTCGGAATCAGACCGCCGTTGAAGAACAGCGTAACGGTGCCGATCAGGATGTAGATTTTGCCGCCTACCAGATCCCTGCGGGATAAAGCATACGCCACCATTGCGGTGAAGAATACGTGGACAGCGACACCAAGCACTGTCTTGGCTACCGTAATTCCCATGGCGAGCATAATGCCGGGACTTGCGAATACCGCCTCGAAATTCTTCAGCGTGATCATCCGCGGCCACCAGTAGATGCCGCCCAGCATGGCGTCGTTCCCGTCATTGAAGGAATTGACCAGCACATACCAGATAGGATACAGCGTCAGGAAGCAGACGCAGAGCATGACCAGATTATTGACGATATCAAAGATGGCTTCACCTTTGGTTTTACGTTTTAGAGCAAACATATATAGGTCCTCCTTGTCCTAGAACAGCGACGTGTCGTTGATTTTTTTGGATACCTGGTTGGCAATCAGCAGCAGAATCAGTGCTATAACCGCTTTGACCAGGGTGACCGCCGCAGAATAGGAGAAGCGGTTGGAGACAATACCAGTCTGATAGATATAGTAATCAATTACGTTAGAAGCACTGTCATTCAGCGAGTTTCGCAGGACCAGAATCTGGTCGAAGTTGGAATTCAGTACCCCGCTGACGGCCAGAACGAACAGAATGCTGATCGTTGCCCGGATGGACGGCAGTGTGACAAACCACATTTTCTGGAAGCGTCCCGCTCCGTCAATCGTTGCCGCTTCGTACATTTCCGGAGATACGCCGGCGATGGCCGCGAGATAGATAATGGCGGACCAGCCAAGCTCCTTCCAAATGTCGGAAGTAATAATAATCGTCCAGAAGTAACTGGGTTCTGCCAGATACGTAATCGGCTTGTCAATCAGGTTCAGCGCAAGCAGAATATTGTTGATAATCCCTACATCAGCCAGCCAGGTGGCCAGAATCCCGCCAAGCACAACCCAGGACAGGAAATGCGGCAGATAGGAGATCGTCTGAATAGCCTTCTTGTATCTGATGGAACGGACCTCATTGAGAAACAGGGCGAATAGGATCGGCAGCGGAAAACCGATGAACAGCTTGATTAAGCTGATGCCGAGCGTATTGCGGATGACATTCGGCAGATCCTCATCAGCGAACAGCTCTCTGAAATGCTCCAGCCCTACCCATGGAGCTTCGGCAATCGACTTGACGATGTTATATTCCTTGAAGGAAATAATCAAGCCATAAATCGGAATGTAGTTGAAAATGATCATCCAGACTACGCCGAGCAGGGCCATGGTCTGCAGATGACGCTGGGCTACAAACTTCCTCCACAGTGGTTTTTTGCGACCTGAACCGGTTTCGATTGACGCCGGAATGAACGG
Organism: Paenibacillus rhizoplanae; assembly: GCF_042684125.1. Lineage (NCBI taxonomy): Bacteria > Bacillati > Bacillota > Bacilli > Caryophanales > Paenibacillaceae > Paenibacillus > Paenibacillus rhizoplanae. The sequence continues at coordinate 29,249 of NZ_JBHUKY010000015.1, forward strand.
CCCCATGGCCGGATTCGGCTTGGTGTTACGTTTGTTCTCCATCGTATGGACCTCCAAAATACCTATCTTTATTGTAAAGCGTTTTCATCTCTATGTATTTATTGTATGCGTTTTAGGTACCCGGTAAAAGGCCTCATTTTTCGTATTTAGGGGCTCATTTTTCGGCTGGGGTAGGGGAGCCCTCCACGCAGGTGCACTTCTGCTCCTCATTTGCGCTTGCCGCCAATTCAACAATAATTCAAGAAGGAGACCCGGGCGGGCCTCCTCCTATGTCTTATTGTACTGGAATTGCAGACCACATTTATTCCATCACCGCTCGGATCGCGGCAATCTCCCCGCGCCGCAAGGCCTCGGCATCTGCACCGCGCAGCAAGCCGCCGGTAATTACGCGCTCCGCGCCATCCCGGAAGGTCAGTGCAAGCGTCTGGATAACCACCTTGCTGTCGCCGAAGGTATCCGCATGACGCGGATTCACATACGTCACTTCCGTGCTGCCCAGCAGCTTGAAGGAGACCTCTCCCTGCTCGTCGAACAGCCAGCCGGGAAGGGCCGGATGCAGCGCCAGCGTTAGTTCGCCATCCCGGGTAGCGAACAGGCTGCTGCCTGCCATCATCGTTCTCCACATGCTCAGGAACTCGGCCGTGGAGCCGCTCAGGCGGGCAACAAATCCCCGTCCGTGTGTATGCGGGTCAGGGTTGCCGCCCGTGGAGATAAAGGAGGAATTCTCCAGTGTACTGCGTCCGTAGACCTCCGGATCAAGGAACGGGATCAGTGACGTCTTCAGCTCACTATAGAATTCTTCATACAGCCCCGCCTTGAGCAGCTCCAGCAAATATTTATAGGACATGTGCAGGAAGTTGGATTCCCGCTCCTGCCAGCCCGCCGTGAAGGCCCGGATGCGGCCGATATCATGCGTTTCCGCTTCCAGCGACACCGAAGTCCGGTACATGGAGGTAACCGGATCGAACAGGCCGCTTTGTTTCACTTTGTTATAGATTTCCTTGGCGGTTTGCTTATTGTCCAGGGTTTTGAGCCAGCGGGTAGGGCCTTCCAGGAAATACGGCAGAGCGGAAGCCTCGAACGCCTCTACTCTGGCCTTCGGCAGTCCATAACCGCTGATTACCGGCTCTCCGGCTTCATCGGTGACCGGCTGGAAGCGTGTAGCCTCGAACCGGAAGTAGGTCGGAACCAGTCCATTGCCCATGGTCACCGCAAGCTCTATACCCTGATCCACCTTACGCAGCCACAAGGCCAGCATATCGCGGATCACCGCAAGGGACCAATCGGCGGTCTCGCCTGTAATCCCGAAGCGGATCTCTGCCCGGTAAGCCTCGCGTGCCGAGGCCACGCGGTCCCAATACAGGAATGAATCCAGTGAGCCGTCCAGCACTTCAGTTACAGCAGGGTCTACCTGCGTCAGCAGCGCCGCTATCTCCGCTGGAAGTGCCACGGCTGAAGGCAGATCCGCAGTGTTCTCCAGTGCTTCCAGCATGAATACCAGCATCCGCCTAAGCTCCAGCGTCTCGCTCATACCGGAGCCAACCAGTCCCGGCAGCCCGTTCATGGCATCATTCCAGCCCGGCTTGTTCGCCTCCATCTCAACACCCATGCCGTACGGGTCAAGAGTGGTGAATTTGTTCAGGGCCAGCGACAGCATCTTCACGAACAAGCTGGTCCGGTAGATCTCCCCATGTCCGCCTTGTGTCCGCAGCCACTGGGTATCAGAGGCCTTCCGCTTCAGCTTGTGCAGCTTCTCCTCATCCTCAAGCAAGGCTCCGAATTGCCGGACCTTGCCGCCGCTGATCACATATTTCTCGCTGCGCGGGAGGACATACGCCGCACTGTCGTAGAACGCGTAGGTCTCATCCCCAAACAGCAGCTCCCCGCGGCGCTCAGGATAAATATCGAGATAGCCTTCCACCAGATCCAGATTGTACGTCCAGTGATCAGACCAGAAGCCCTCCCCGAAGGCGGCTTCAATATTCTGCTGTGACAGGGCAAGCACACCGCTGAGGAACTCCTGCTCGCTAATCTGCAGCATAATCTGATGATCGGCAATATAGTTAATCAGACTGCCTGCCGTGAAGCGCCCGGCCAGCAGCCGCTCCAGTCCATCATCATCGCCTTCAAGCGCTCCGGCCAGCCACGCCTTAAGCTTATCCCCAGCATCCGGCAGAATCTCAAAGCTGGTGCCCTGCACACTGAGCGGATTATAGCCGTCCGCCTGAATCAGGCTGTAGAACATTTTAATGTTGAAGCTGCCCACCTTGGGATGGAAAAAGACATCATTACGCCGGTTCTGGTTCATATCACGGAAGTTACCGTTGCCCTGCGAATAATACTCCGGAGCCAGCGAGAAGAAATTATAATCCCGTTCCATATCGCCATGCTTGCGTGAGTAGAGGTGTACGACGAAGCCCTCAGCCCCATTGTCGAAGATAAACGGATACCCCCCGCGCAGCAGATTGTCGAGATACGACTGGCGGCAATAGGCATCGAATACCGGCGAGGACGTCCGGGTAGCAATATCCGCAGTTAAGTCCTCGGTCAGAGCGGCAGCTTCAAGGGCTTTGGCGGCAAAATACTCCTCACGGCATAGCTCCGCCGCCCGGTGATTGATTCTGGCAATATCATTCACATGCCCAATGATGGTGTTCAGCTTCAGCGAAGCCCCCGGGGCAAGTGTTCTGGCGGTCCCACTGAATCCGCACGGCACCTTGTTGACCGGATACTGCGCCTGTGCCAGCAGCCCGGCCAGCGGAAGCGCCGCGAAGCGGTCGGGATAGGTCAGTGAAGTATTCCCGCCGAAGATCACTTCATAATCCACGATCGGATACAACTGCTCCCCTTCTCCCGTGGAGGAAAGATAGAAGTGTCCGCTCTCAATCGAGCTCATTTCCGCATCGTCATTCGTACTGGAACGCAGCTTGTAGAACGGAATTCCGTTCTCCAGGTTGAACACATCCATCCAGCTGCGGAGCAGGTTCCCCATCTCCTTATAGTTACTGTTCTCCACCCCGAATGGAAGCACCTCCGGCAGACCGTCCAGCAGTTCAAGCTCAAGCTCAGCTCCCCCGATATTCTGAATCTCCACCTGACGGACCAGCGCGGCATAATCATCCCCCGGAAGGTTGAAGTAGTGGACCGTGGTCTTCAGTCCATGTCCGGCATGCGATTCCTCAATGGTCAGTCCGTTCGGGAGAATGGTCATGATCCGCTTGGCTGCCGGGTCCGGGCGGGCCGACTGGAACGGTTCATAGATCTCCGCTGCCCCCTTCAGCTTGATGAAGGTGCGGAAGCCGGTCGATGTTACATTCTTGTAGGAGATATTGGCTGGTGAGAACTCCATGATCGGCGAGTTTTTGTCCCGCACGCCGAAGCTGCTGATCCCTTGGCCGCGGTTCACATAGAACGTCCACATCGGTATCCCCTTCAGCCCGGCCAGGCCGGGCAGGAAGCTGGCGAACGGCTTGCCTTCGTGGAACTGCTCGATTACAAATTTACCTGAATCAAAATAATAATTGCTCATATTTACTCCTCCTAAAATATCAATGTACGTATTCATTACGCGGCTGTGCTTCAGCAAGAGTGCTGCGGAGCGGCCCCTATAAGCCTTGCTGAAGGCTCCGTAGAATAGAATGATGCGAGTGACTTTGATACATCCGCTCGTGTATGAGTGATTGCGTTAGCAGTGATTGCATTTTGTGCACTAGAATTTGTCTAGTTGCGCTTCTGGCAGCCTTCTGTTGTATTTCATACAGCAGATTTCCGGCTTACTGCCCTATAATGCCGTTTTCGCAGAATTCTGCTGTACATAATGCAATTGATCGCTAATTTCGCCGGATTTAGGGGGCATCTACTGTACATAGGAGACAATTTCATAATTAAAAACCCTTGCTATACCTGGTTTTTTTGAGCATAGAAAAAGGAGTACCTCCCCAAATTCTCGAAGTTATAGGTGACGAAACCAAC